>JAZALG010000001.1:0-10213 GCA_036229545.1 Planctomycetota bacterium
CTGTATTCGGCACTGGCTTCGCGCCCTTCCGTGGTGGCCTGCTGCGCTATGCCGACTCCGTCGGCTCGAACGAGATCGTTCGCAAACTCGAGGAGATCTGTCAGCAGCCCGACGTCGTGGCTCGTGAGGGAGGCGTGGCGAAGTTTACGCCGTCGCCCTTCTTGCGCGAACTCGCCGAAGAAAACCGCGGCTTCCACGGCTCGCTCCCGCCGAGCACGATGGGGGTTTGATGGGCAAGCAGGCCTTCGACGCGGACTACCTCATCATCGGGAGCGGCTTCGGCGGTTCTGTCTCGGCGATGCGGCTCACTGAAAAAGGCTACAAGGTCATCGTTGTCGAAGCTGGCCGACGCTGGAAATCCGAGGACTTCCCCAAGACCAACTGGCGGGTCTGGAAGTCCATGTGGATGCCCAGTTTGTTCTGCCGAGGGATTATGCGGCTGACCCTTCTCTCCGATGTACTCGCCCTGTCCGGAGCCGGTGTCGGTGGCGGATCGCTCGTCTATGGCAACACGCTGCTCGTTCCGCCGGATCCATTTTTTAATGACCAGAGTTGGGCGGGGATGAAGGACTGGAAGAGCGCGCTGATGCCCTTTTACAACACAGCTCAGCGCATGCTCGGAGTCAATAAGTCACCGCGTCTGTTTCGAGGCGATGAGAGTCTGCGCCGGATTGCAAAGGAGATGGGACGGGAGGAGACTTTTCACATCGCCGATGTCGGCATCTTTTTTGGCGAAGAAGGTGTCGAGGTTGAAGATCCCTACTTCGACGGCAAGGGGCCCAGGCGCAGCGGGTGCACATTCTGTGGTGGTTGCATGATCGGTTGTCGTCACAACGCAAAGAACACCCTCGACAAGAACTACCTGTATCTGGCCGAGCAGGGCGGTGCTCAGGTCGTGCCCGATCGCAAGGTGACCGACGTTATGCCACTGGAAGGTGGTGGCTATCAGGTCACCACGGAGCGTACGGATCGCCCCTGGGGACCTCGTGGACGAAGTTTTCGAGCTGAGAATGTTGTGTTCTCGGCCGGGGTGCTCGGCACTATGCGGCTGCTCTTGGACTGTCGCAAGCGGGGGTCTCTGACAAAACTGTCACAGCGGCTTGGTGATTTCGTGAGGACCAATTCAGAGGCTATTATCGGCGTGACCAGCCGTGGCAAGGAGCCCACACACAGCGAGGGCATTGCCAACGCCAGTGGCTTTTACCCCGAGCCGGGCACCCACGTCGAGGCACTGCGCTACTCTGCGGGCAGCGATCTGCTCGGAGGCCTGGGTACTTTAATGACCGACGGTGGCGGCGCTCTCCCGCGGCAATTGCGATTTCTCCTGACCATCCTCGCCCACCCCCTCGACTTTCTGCGTACGCTCAAACCGTTTGGCTGGGCGCGACGGTCGCTCATCCTGGTGGTGATGCAGACTCGAAGCAACTGGCTGAAGATGCGGCTCGGACGTCGTTGGCTCTGGCCTTTCACATCCACGCTGGTGACCCAGCCTGCCGATGGCGAGAGCAAGCCGCCCACGTACATTCCTATTGGCCATGAGGTAGCCCGCAATCTGGCGGAGGAATACAACGCTTTCCCAGGGTCGGCGCTTAATGAGGTCTTGCTGGACGTGCCGACTACCGCGCACTTGCTGGGCGGTGCCTGTATCGGTCCAGACGCGGAGCACGGTGTCGTGGACGAGCGCAACGAGGTTTACGGTCACCCCGGATTATTTGTCATCGATGGCTCGATGATTCCGGCAAATCTTGGCGTGAACCCATCGTTGACCATCACAGCGCTTGCCGAGCACGCCATGAGCCAGATACCCGACAGACAGGTGTAAATCGGCATCTCCGTGGCAGGGAGAGATCATGGCGTCTTCTTGCAGTCTGTTCCGCGCATCTGGTGCATAATGGGTGAATATTCCTGGGGGCTCCCGTGGTCCCCTTTTGCCACGCCACGATGGAACGTTCACCATGATTTTTCCGCGCATACCAATTTTGGAAGATCGACGGCGCCTGTGCCTCGTGGCACCCCCTGTGACACCAGAAGATCGCTATGGGCCGATGGCTTCGGCGGGGAACTCACTCCCTCCCCACGCCTTTCTTTACCTCGGAGCCGTGGCGCGAGAAGCGGGCTGGGATGTCACCATTATCGATGCGCCCGCCGAATCTCTCGGACTTAATAATTGCGCCGATGCGATTTTGAAGACGGATCCCTCGGTTGTGGGATTTACCGTGACGACGATGAGTGTCGCCAAGGCGGCACATCTTGCCGAGGAGATCGGGCAGCGCGCCCCGGAGGTTGTTCGGCTCGTGGGCGGGCCGCACATCACAGCGGTTCCCGAGGAGACCTTCGAGCGCCTTCCCTATTTTGACCTTGGATGTGTCGGTGAGGGAGAAGATGTCCTGCGAGAGATTTTGTCCCATCTCGAAAATGGAACTGACCCGCGACAAGTGCTCGGCGCTGTGTGTTGGGACGACGAGGGGGCTCCCAGGGCCAATCCCTTGAGTGAAAAGGAGGTGGAACTCGCGGGATTGCCACCGCTTGCATGGGACCTTCTCGATGATTTTCCAGACCGCTATCATGCGGCGGCGACGTATCTCAACCGGACGCCGTTTTCCGACCTCATCGTCTCGCGGGGGTGTCGTTATCAATGCACTTTCTGCGACAACAACACCTTCGGTCGAAGCATCCGAGCGCTGCCTGTTGACACGATTCTCGAAAACATTGATCGCCTCGTGAAGGATTATGGCATCCGTTCTCTTTTCTTTACCGACGACTCACTGATGACCTTGAAGGACTCGTTCATCGAATTATGCGAGGCCCTCGTCGAGCGGCCCTATGATCTTGAGTGGAGTATCAATGCGCGGACCAGTGAAGTGGACGATGAGATCCTCGGCCTGATGAGGCGAGCAGGGTGCTGGCAGATCAGTTACGGGGTGGAGAGCGGGAGCTGGGAAATCCTAAAACGGATCAAGAAGGCGGCGACCCCTCGCATGCAAGCGGAAGCCCTGGAGATGACCGCGCGAGCGGGAATCAAATCGAATGCCTATATCATCATCGGTTTCCCCGGCGAGACTTTGTTGACTCTGGCGGAAACGGAGTCCTTCATTCAGTCGAACCCGATCGACACCCTTCGACTGACCTACTTTACACCCTTCCCCAATACCGACATCACGGAGGATCTGGCGGATGCAGGAACGGTGGTAGCGGATTGGACGAAGTTGAACTTTTACAACATTGCTTACATCCCCAACGGTTTGACCCAGGGAGATCTTGAGCGAGCGTATCGCCGGATCATGCGTCGCTTCTATTTCCGTCCGCGGGTTTTGGCGAGTTTTGCTCCCCACTTGTTGGTTCCCCGGAAGGCAAAGGCAATTTTTAGAGGAAGCCTCGGACTGGGGCGGATGCTTGTTCAATCCCCCGGTTGTGGGGCTTGAGGGGAAGGATTTTGACCGGATGAAGACGCGCCTGATGATCCGCTTGGACGCGTTGCTGGGGATCCCCCTTTGCGGCCTTGCCAACCTGTTGAGTTGGCCCTGGCGCCTCTGGCGCTCCCCTGTTTCAGTTCGTCCAGAGGAAACACGGCGCATTTTGGTGATTAAGTTTCTCGGGATGGGGTCCGTCCTCCTCGCATCCCCCGTCCTTCAGCGCCTGCGAAAGGCCTTCCCCGACGCACGAATTGACTTCTTGACCTTTGGAATGAATGGGGACATCGTCCGGCGTTTGCCAGGTGTCGATCGCGTTCTCGCCGTGAATGAGGCGAGTCCTTGGACACTGTTTGCGAGTGTCCCTGGACTTTTGTGGCGTTTGCGTCAGCAGCGCTATGACGTCGTGATTGACTTGGAGTTCTATTCCCGTCTTTCCTGCCTCGTTTCGTGGGGGAGCGGAGCTCGACAGCGGATCGGATTTTTCGTCCGGGGCAGATGGAGGGGGTCACTGCTCACGAATACGGTGTTCTTTAATGCCACCCTCCCATTCAGTCAGGCTGTTGCCGCCCTTCTTCACCCTCTCGGGCTGGCTGTTTCTGCTGATGATGAACCGATTCGGCCGAAAATCAGTGAAGTTGAAAAAAGAGAAGCCGATCAGCGATTAGGAGACATGGGAGTCTTGGGAGAGGGAACTCTCGTGGTCGTCAATGTGAATGCGTCCGATCTGTGCGATGAGAGACGATGGCCGGAAGAGCGATTCGCTGAGTTCGTGAGCCGGTTTCCCGCCGAGGTGGCAGGTGTAGACCAGTTGGTGTTTATCGGCCTGGAGGGAGAGAAGGAAACGGTATCTAAAGTTCTGACCCACATTGATCCGTCGGTGAGGCCGATCTGTCTCGATCTCGCTGGTCGTACCACGATTGTTGAGTTGATCGCATTGCTTGAGCGTGCTGCATTGATGGTGAGCAACGACGGCGGACCGCTTCATCTCGCCGCGGCATTAGGACTCCCGACAGTCAGTTTCTACGGGCCGGAGACTCCAGCGCTCTACGGGCCCGTTGGAAAAAATCACCTTGTCTATTACTCGAGACATTGGTGTTCACCGTGCCTGTCGGTCTACAACGGAAAAATTGCATGGTGTGATGGCGAAAATGAGTGCATGCGCGCTATTACCGTGGAGGAGGTTCTCCAGGGCACGAAAGTCTTCTGCCGTGAAAAGGTGGGACTGGCTCCTCCCTGGAATCGGCGAGCGAAGATGTCCGATTCGGGACGGCAGGAATCCCGGGCGGAGGATGTCATATGAGCCGCAAAGCTCTGCTTCTCGTGCCCCCCAGTCGGGGAGTGGTGATACGGGATTATTACTGCAGCAAAACCTCCCAGGCGCGATACCTCCATCCGCCGGTCGATCTCGCGGTGCAGGGAGGTTGGCTAAGATCTCGAGGCTGGGATGTTCATCTGATTGACGCCACGGTTGACCGACTCGGATTTCAGCAAGCTCTCTCGGCCGTCGAGGAGTCTGCGCCTGAAGTGATTTTTGCGCTCGTCGGAGCTGTGCAATGGCCAGAGGACCGGAGGTTTCTTGAGGCGGTGGGAGAAAGGACCGGGGCAAAGATTTTCGCCTCGGGTGACGTTTTTATGGAATCTCCGCAGAGGTTCTTAGAAACCTTGCCCTGCCTGTCAGGGATTTTGACGAACTTTACTTCCGATGAGATGGTGCGAAATCTAGAGGGGGAAGCGATGACACGCAAAGCCCTCCACCTGCTTGGTGATGACCATTCTGTCGGAGGTGGCGATCCTGGAGCGGCCATTCCCGTGCCAGCCCATGATCTCTTCCTTGGTCACGATTATCGTTACGCCTTTGCCAGGCGTTTTCCCATGGCAACGACATACACGCAGTACGGATGTCCCTACACCTGCTCTTTTTGCATCAGCGGGGAGTTGGGCGCATCGGTCAGGCCGACCGAAAATGTCCTAGAGGAGTTCACGGCGCTGCGTGAAATGGGAGTCCGTGAGGTTTTTTTGCAGGACCAGTGCTTTGGCGCACCGCAAGGTCCGTTTGACGACTTGCTCGATGCTATGGAAGGGAAATCTTTTGGGTTCGGGTGGTGGACATTTACGCGGGTGGATGTTGTGAACCGGGACCTTGTTCGGCGCATGAAGAGCGCTGGTTGTCATACCGTGATTCTCGGGGTGGAGTCGGCTTCAGACGAAATTCTCCATAACCACCGGAAGGGTTATGGCGTTGACGTGATTCGCTCTGCGTTCAAGATGTGTGAAGAGGAGGGCCTCCGTACGGCGGCGACATTTATTCTCGGCTTGCCGGAAGAAACAAAAGAGAGCATCGAGGAGACGATCCGCCTTTCTGTGTCCCTGTCTGCGGACTATGCGTCGTTTAATGTTGCTGTTCCCCGGGCTGGGACTCGACTCAGGCAGTCTGCGGTGGCGGAAGGACTCGTGGCAGAGGACTTGGAAGTCATGGATCAGTCAGGATTCGAACCGACCCTCGAAACAAAGGGCCTGAGCGTTGACGATCTTCGTTTGTGGCGACGACGCGCCGTGCTTCGTTTCTATCTTCGCCCCCGGTACATTTGGCGTCGGCTATTACGCCTCAAGACGCCCATGGAATTGGTCAACCAGGCCCGGGAAGCATGGATGCTCGTGCGGAATCTCGTTGTGCGGTGAAGGAGAGAAGGTGGGTTGGTCCACTCCTTCTGGTCATCGTTGCGCTTGGCGTTCGCCTTGTCGCCCACAGCCAGATGAGCGCAGCGGAGGACACGTTCTCTCCTCGAATTGATAGCGAGGCCTACCTCGTCCAGGCACTGCGCGTGGCAGCGGGGAAGGATATTTCGGACACCGTGTATTTCCAAGCGCCTCTCTATCCTTGGGTTCTGGGTGCAACATTCCGACTCGTCGGGGTGGAGGGAGTGTCGCAGGCACGTATTCTTGCCGAGGTCCCCGAAGAGATCGGTGAGCACGCCATCGGCGTGGGCCGCGCCCTCAACCTGATTCTCGGATTGTTTCTCGTCTTGCAGGTGTGGCGTTTAGGGAGTCTTCTCTTCGATGAGCGGACAGGATTCTTTTCAGGGCTGCTCGCCGCCCTCTACGCGCCAGCAGTTTTCTATGAGGGACAACTGTTGAAGGTGACTCTCTCCCTCGTGCTGGTGGCTTGGGCCATGCTGGCGTTTCTTCGCGCCCAGCGGTCTAAATCACTCACCGGTTGGCTTTGGGTGGGGGTCGCATTGGGGCTTGGAACTCTTGTTCGTGGAAACATGATGGTTGTCATCGGGCTCGGGATCATGACGTTCTTGGTGAAGGGGTGGCGTGATGGAAGTTGGCGTGCCCTGACGCCCATGGCTGGAATGGGAGTTTTGGGGGTTGCCGTGGCCCTCGCTCCAGTGGCCGTCCGGAACTCAATGGTGACGGGCTCTCTGACGCTGTCGACAGCAACGCCGGGCACGGCCTTTTATCTGTGTAATCGAGCCTCCAACGAGAAGGGTTTGCTGGAGCACACGCCTCTGAATCGCCAAGTTCCTCTCTATGAGGAGAAAGATTGGCGGCTCGAAGCAGAGAGGCGCACAGGGGAGGTTCTCACGGCTGCACAAGTGTCTCGGTACTGGTTTCAGCAGGCTCTTGTTGAGATTAAAAATGATCCCGAGCGTTATCTTTTCGCAGAGGTCAGGAAACTGGGGCTTTTGTTCTCCTCGTATGAAGCGCCTGACAACGTTTACCTCCCACTGGCCGAGGAAAGGGCACCTGTTCTGAGGGGGCTCCCCGGGTACGGCCTGCTCTTTCCTCTGGCTCTTGCTGGCCTAGTCCTGGCTGGTCGAAAGCGGTGGGAGGGTGGGAGAGGATTGTTGCTGTGGACGGCCGGTGCCTACGGGGCGAGTCTCCTCCTGTTCATCGTGGACTCACGCTTTCGGATGCCGATTGTCGTCCCTCTGTTGCCGTGGGCAGGGTTCTTGCTGGGGAGCCTTGATGTGGCGATTCCCGTGAAAGTCCGCTGGAAGGTGGCTGGTGCTGTTCTCACAGGGATGTTTCTGGGGAGTGTCTCAGAAACATCTTGGTTGGGTCCTTTGAGTCCTGCTGAAAAAATGACCCACACAGCGACGAGTTTGTTCAATCGCGCAGAAACAGCTTTGGTTCAAGGTGATGGAGAGTCTGCGCGTCGAGATCTAGGGCGGGCGATTGCGTTGTCGGAGCGGTTTGGCCGGGCAGCCCCGCTGTTGTACGTCAAGATGGGAGAACTTGAGAAGATTGAGGGAAATCGTGCCTTGGCCCGGGACTGGATCGAAAAGGCCTTTGAACTGAATCCTGACCACCATGCAGCACTTCGCGATGCAGGGCTGATGGCCTATGAGGATGGTGAGACCGAGCAAGCGGTTGAGTTCTTCGAGCAGGCTCTTGCGCGCATGCCCGGGGACAGGATTTCCCGCTTGTATCTTTCTCTCGCCCATCAGGAGTTGGGCAATTACGGAGCCTGTGAAGAGCAGGCACGGCTGCTGATTACCAACGAGCCGCATGACGATGACGGCTACGGCTTACTGGCTTTAGCCCTCATTGGACAGAATCGATGGGACGCTGGGCGGGAGGCGGTTGCCCAGTATGATCATTGGGCTGCCGTGAGAGAAAACTCAGGGCAAGAGCGTTTTCTGCCCGACCAGTCGGTCTTTGCACAGTTGCGGCCCCATCCATGAACAAAACCAGAAATCCAATGATGCCGTGGAAGGTGATCGGCGTGTTCGCGATTCTGCTTGGTGGGTGCGGGGAAGATGAAACACCACACACTGGGAGGGGCCTAGTGCTGCTGGAGTCCTGGGAGATCAACTTAGGGGAGATCCAGACGGGGCGGGAGGTGCCACAAACGATTTTAGAAGTGAACGGGGGTGGGGTCGCCCTTTTTGATGGAGATGGCGACGGTGACTTAGAAGTTTTCGTCGTGAGTCCAGGAGACTACCCCTCAGAAGGAAGTGGTAGAGGAGGGTCAAATCGTCTGTATCGCAATGACGGTGGTACCTTTGTTGACGTGACGGCGGAAAGTGGCGTTGACCTCACCGGATATTGCAATGGCGTCGCAGTCGCAGATGTAAATGGCGACGGGCTTCGGGATCTCTATGTCACACGCTTTGGTGAAAATGCGCTTCTCCTCAACCAGGGCAACCTCGTTTTTCATGAAGCCCCGCAGGCAAATGGCGCGGCGGGGCTGGCAGGTGAGTGGAGTACGTCGGCCCTCTTTTTAGACTTGGAGGGTGACGGGGATATGGACCTGTATGTCGCCAACTATCTTGATTTCGACGCGCGCCATCCGCCACTCCATGAACCGGGAGGTTTGAGTTGTGTGTGGAAAGGGATGGAGGTGCTCTGCGGCCCAGAAGGACTTCCTCCCCAGGAAAACCGAGTGTTTGTGAACACGGACGGGCGATTTGAGGAAAAGTCAGAATCTCTTGGATTTGCAGGTTCGGCAGCGTTTTCTCTTGGCGTGATGGACGGTGACTTCAATCAGGATGGAATCGTCGATGTGTATGTGACGAATGATTCGATGCCCAACGCCTTGTACATCAGCGATGGGCAGGGGGCGTGGCGTGAACAGGGAGTTGTCGCGGGCGTCGCGCTTTCTGGGCGAGGTCGCGAACAGGCCGGCATGGGGATCGCAGCGGGTGATGCCGACGGGGATGGCCGTGAAGATCTTCTCGTGACAAACTTCTCGATGGAATCCAACGCACTGTATCGGCAGGTTGAACCAGCCATGTTTACAGACATGATTGGACCGTCGGGCATGTCTGGTGTTTCGCGAAGGCGCTTGGGATGGGGCGTATCCTTAATGGACGTGGATTTTGATGGAGATTTGGATGTGGTGACGGCCAATGGTCACGTCTATCCACAGGCCGCTTCTCCTGGAACCGATACGTCATATGCGCAACCCGATGGCCTCTGGCTGAATCAAGGGGAGGCGCGTTTTGCAACGGAACCCTGGTCAGGGACGGTTCCTGCCGTCAGCCGGAGCCTCGCATGGGGTGACCTTAATGGAGACCGCATCCCGGACCTCGTGGTGACGCAACGGCAGGGGGCAGTGAAGGCATGGAGGGGCGTGGGGGATGCCGAGGATGTTTTGATGGTTGATATTGTTGGCCCTCGTGGAAACCTCGATGCCGTTGGAGCGATTTTAAAGTTTGAGGATGGACAGGGTGTTCAAACTCGTCGTGTTCGGGGAACGTCGGGTTACCAATCCTATGGTGACACGCGTTCCGTCATGGCCTATCGGGGACCCGGCACGTTGACCGTGATTTTTCCCTCGGGAGATGTGATGACCCGTTCTGTCGAAGGGCCAGGGGGCATCACCATACGATGGGATGCGTAATGGCGTGGCGATGAACAGAGAAAGAAAATCCCATCTGTTGGTGAGTTTGTTTTTCATGGCGCTGGGTATGGTGGGCTGCACCCCGTCTCCTGACCATGTCGTGTTGCCGGAGGATGATGGGGTTAATGCAGCTGTCATCGCCATGCAGGAAAAAAGATACGAGCATGTAGCCGGAATCCTCGAATTCCTTCTTGAAGAGAATCCACCGCAACCTGCTGTTCAGTACATTTGTGGATCTGCTGCCTATGAGTTAGGTCGCTATGGGGAAGCAGACGAACGCATGACGGATGCGTGCACCAGAGATCCTCAGTTTTGGAAGGTTTCTTCGGCGATGGGTTTTGCCCGCTTTAAACTGGGCGATTATGCCGGAGCACAAGAGGCATTTAAGAAGATCACGGAGGCCGATGACGGAGCGTACAAAGCCCATTATGGTCAGGGGCTCGTCGCG
>JAZALG010000002.1:0-5502 GCA_036229545.1 Planctomycetota bacterium
CTGACCCCATGCACTTCGCTGACTGTCATGCGAAAAATTTCTGCTTCAGCCAGTCGGGCGGCAACCGCTTGTAGTCTCTCGGGTGCCAAAACCGCCTGAATCATTCGCATAAAACCATCGCCGTGCACAACGGGCACCAAAATCCCAAGCACCCTGCTCAAGCCCCCGGTCCCCAACAAACAAACCTGTGTCGGAATGTATCCTCGTTGCAGGCCTTCGACAATCAGCCTCTCGTGGAAATCCTCATATTTTTTTCCATCTCTGGCTCGCGGTGGACTGCGAAGTTTCTGGCAAGCACTCTCTCTTCTTGGCGGGAGAGGTGACGGGCTTCCCAAAAAGTGTGAGCCTCTCCACCCGTCAATCTCCCGCAGGAAAAAACGTCGCAACCCGAGAGGCGCGAAGACACAGATCGCCTGTCCGTGGCTCAGAAAAATGGCCGGGGGCACGGGGCCTCGCGAAGAGGTCCCCCGCATCTCTCGCGACTTCGGTACCCAATCGACACGCCCCTTTCCGCAAATAAACCCCTTTTTGGCCAGAACATTGGACGGGCCAGACTCCTAACCGGCAGAATGTCTCTGGGGTAGGTATTTGAAACGGCAACTCACGATGAGCAACAGAGGAGATGGTGCAATGAGAACTCATGCAGGTGAAGGAACTGGGAGGTGGGTGTTTATCACCCTCGCCCTCTTGGCGGCTACCGCAACACTCACTCTCTTCCAGGGAATGACGGTCGCCTGACTAGAGTCGCCAGCGGAGGGCCGAAGTCGTTTTCGACCCTTTTCCACGTCGCTGATGAAGGAGACTTTCCGCCAGGAGATCCCTCTTGGTTGCTAGAATCCGCACCCGGATGACCACCGAAGAACCGACACCTTTTCTCTTTCCTTCTGACCCGGAACAAACTCCGGAGCCGTCGGAACCCACTGCTGAGGCCAAGGGCGACCTCCAAGATGCAGTAACGGCAGAACCGCACTCCAAAAAGAGATCTTCTGCCCAGCGCCCTCGGAAATCCATGGGTGGCGGTCGAGACACGCCCATGATGCAGCAGTTCTTTCGGGCAAAAAAAGAGGTTGGTGATGCGCTCCTCTTTTTCCGAATGGGTGATTTCTATGAACTCTTTTTTGACGACGCAAAAGTGGCAAGCCGGGTCCTCGGCATTACACTCACCTCGCGAAGCAAGGACAAGGACGCCATTCCTATGGCTGGTGTCCCCGTCAAAGCCTACGAGGGATACCTTCACACCCTCATTCGTGAAGGATTTCGAGTCGCCATTTGCGACCAGATGGAAGATCCCAAGCATGCGAAGGGGATTGTAGACCGCCAAGTGACGCGGATTATCACCGCGGGAACCCTGATGGAAGATGACCTGCTCGACCACAGGGCAAACAACTACCTCCTCGCCGCCGCACCCGTCGGAGACACATGGGGCCTGTCATGGATTGATGTGTCAACGGGTGACTTCAGGGTCGCCTCCTGTAGTTCCTCGGAACTTGCAAACGAAATCTCACGCCTCGCCCCCAGTGAGATTCTCCTCCCCGAAGCCCGACGAAACGGAGACCCTGAATTGGTAGCAGAGATGAGCCGGGCATGCCCCGCGCCCATCGTTCCTGCAGCCGACTGGACCTTTCAACAAGACAATTCCCTTGAGTCTCTGACCCGTCATCTCAAGGTTCGTTCCATGGCGGGCTTTGGACTCGACGATGAGGCCCCCTATATCGGAGCCGCAGGAGCCCTCCTTGCCTATACCCAGGAAACGCTTCGGGGTGAAACGGTCTCCATCCATCCTCCACGTCTCCATGATCGTTCGGCGACTGCAAATCTCGACCGGGCCACCTGCTCGTGCCTTGAACTTGTAGAAACTCAGAAAGAAGGACAACGGGAAGGGTCTCTTCTCTCGGTTCTCGATGAAACCTCGACAGCGATGGGCTCCCGTCTCCTTCGCGACTGGATCGTCGCTCCACTCATCGATCCCCAAGCCATTGAATTGCGACAAGCCGCTGTCGCGGAACTCCTCGATCGACAAGACCTTTCGCTGCAAGTCACCGACAGCCTCAGCACGATGCCCGATCTCGAACGTATCACCACCCGCCTTTTGGCCGGGCGAGGAAGCCCAAGAGATCTGGCCGCTCTTCGGGACGGGTTGGAGCAAATCCCCGTTCTCAAGGCAGCCCTTGACGGTTGTGACAGTGCTCCCCTTGCGGAAGCTTCCAAGGCGATTCACCCCCTTCCCGAACTCACAGACACGCTCGTTCGAGGCCTCACCGAACATCCACCGCTGACCCTGAGAGACGGAGGGCTCATTGCCCGGGGATTCCACGACGAACTCGATGAGTTGATCGCCCTCAGGGAAGACGGTGCCTCCGCGATCACGGCTTTTCAGGAATCGGAAGCCCGGCGCGTCGGCATCTCCAGTTTGAAGGTGAGCTTCAACAAGGTCTTCGGGTACTACATCGAAATCACCCACGCGCAAGCGACTCAGGCAGCCATCCCAGAGGAGTATGTCCGCAAGCAGACACTCACCAATGCTGAGCGATACATCACCTCTGAGTTGAAGGATTTGGAAACTCGCATTCTCTCCGCCGAAGAGCGAGCCAAGAGCCTGGAAGAAGAACTCTTCATCCAACTCAGGCAAGAAGCCGCCAAGGAGGGGGAATCCCTTCGGGTGATGGCTCGAGCCGTCGCAGCAGTCGATGTCCTGAACGGTTTTTCTTCGTTGGCCAAAAATCGAGCGTGGATTCGCCCCACCATTGACGACGGAGAGGTCATTGAGATCCAAGAAGGGCGACACCCCGTTCTCGAAACTCTGCTGCCACCTGGAGAGTTCATCCCCAACGATGTCATGCTTGATCGGGAATCCGCACGGCTCGTCCTCATCACAGGGCCAAACATGGCCGGTAAGAGCACTTATATTCGGCAGGTGGCGCTCCTCGTTCTCCTGGCCCAAATCGGATCATTCGTCCCCGCACAGAAGGCCCGCATCGGCGTCGTGGACAGAATTCTGACGCGAGTCGGGGCTTCCGACAATCTCACGGCGGGGCAGTCCACTTTCATGGTGGAGATGACAGAGACCGCGGCCATTCTCAATGAAGCAACAGAGAGGAGCCTCGTCATTCTCGATGAAGTCGGCCGCGGCACCTCCACCTGGGATGGATTGTCTCTCGCCTGGGCTGTCAGTGAATACCTGTACCGTGCCATAGGCGCCCGCACCCTCTTTGCGACCCACTACCACGAACTCGTCGACCTCGCCGAAGAGTTCCCCGCCGTGTGCAATGTCAATGTGGCAGTGAAAGAGTGGGGCGACGACATTGTCTTCCTCCACAAGATCGTCCAAGGAGGCACAGATCGTTCCTACGGCCTCCATGTCGCCCGTCTCGCCGGCGTTCCTTCAGCCGTTATCGACAGGGCCCGCCGCATCCTTCACGACTTGGAGTCCACTTCCCCCGACCTGAAGCCCGGCCCCCAAGAACCCGTCGCTGGTGGCTCAGAGCCCGAGCCCTCCCAGGGACGCCTTTTTCCAAAACCAGCCGCCTCGATTCTCCAAAACATCACAGAAATCGACCCAGACCTCGTCTCTCCACTTGAAGCCCTCCTTCTCCTCAAAGAATTTCGAGCCCGTTTGACCGGAGAAGCCACAGACTCGGAAGAGGAAGATGTCGACCCGCCCCAGGAAGGCTAACAGGGACAAGGCCCTCGATATCTTTGGTCACATTCCCGGCATCGGACCAGCGATGGCAGGAGATTTATGGGACTTAGGCATGCGTTCTATGGCCGATCTGGCTGTGGGAGATCCCGAAGCGATGTACACAGAAACACGGAGGCAAGCCGGAGGCGAAATGGACCGCTGTGTGCTCTACGTCTATCGCTGCGCTGTGGCCTTCGCAAAAGACCCCGATCTCGAGGCAGATCTCCGGCAGTGGTGGAAGTGGAAAGACTGAATCAGGTTTCCAAGACCCGGAGAAGACCTCCTTCAGGAAGGCTGGTTCGGGGCAGGATGAGTCCCACGCATGGCAGGAGACTGAGCCTCCTGTGACGGGGGTGCTTCTGTGGTGAGGTCGCCGTCGAACAGGCGGAGGAGGTTGCCCCCTAAGATCTGCTCCACGACTTCTGATGAATGGCCCCGTTCCAAAAGTCCATCGGTTACTCGGGGGAGTGCGGAGACATCTTCCAGCCCCTCAGGGGTTGTCGGGATTCCATCGTAGTCAGTACCCAATCCCACATGGTCCGCCCCAGCGACGGAAATAAACCGTTCGACGTGATCGAGAACATCGTCAAGTGTCGCGTGTTCAACCTCTGTCAGAAAGGAGGGGTAAAAATTCACACAGGCCACGCCGCCGCTGTCCGCGATGACACGGAGTTGGTCATCGTCAAGATTTCGAGGATGCTCACGAAGAACCCGTGAGCAGGAATGTGACGCAAGCAGGGGCTGACGAGCGATCGCGCAAACATCGTCAAACGTCGATCTCGACACGTGAGAAATGTCCGCAATAAGCCCGTGCTCTTCCATAGCCGCGACCACTTCTCTCCCTCGATTCGTCAGTCCTCCGTGAGGCCCTTCCTCGCCGCAGCCATCCGCCCACTCATTGCTGTTGTTCCAGGTCAACGTCATGGAACGCACACCTCGAGATGCAAACTCAGCGAGAACTGAGAGGCTATTTTCAATCGCATGCCCTCCCTCGATGGCGAGTACCGCCGCGAAGCGTCCGTCTTGGCGTGCCTTGGCGATCTGCCCGGGGCGGGTGCAGAGTGCAAGGCGATTTGGGAAACGCTCCACCTGACGATCCATGGTGGACAGCATCTGCCGGACTCTGTCCGCCCCTCGATCGGGAAGATAGTCGGGGTGAACAAAGCAGGTGAACACCTGCGCGTCGAGAACACCATCGCTCACCCTCAAAAAATCCAGATGCCCCACTCCTTCAGGATTATCGAGGTCGTATTCCAAGTCCGTCATCTGGGTCAACGTGTCCGCATGGGCATCAAAAACAAATGCCCTTCGGTGGACCTCAACGGCTCGCTTCGAAATGTCCGCTGGCATCACCATGTCCGTCCTCAGTATGGGCGCCGAGAAGGACGATTCCACGACTCATCTTCCCCTCAAGTGGCTGAAATCCCGTTTTGGACGTAGGGTGTACCCGTCTGCCGATCAATCGCCTGAAAGCGACGTACCCCGTCGGGTCAACACCGTGAAAACTTCCTTTCTTCTCATCGTGGCTTCGGTCCTGTTTCTTTTCCCCACCTCCGTGGGCGCCGAAGTCATTCTTGCCTCGCCTCGCGACATTCACCGCCTCCCTAACGGGCACACCCTCATCATGGAGGGAGGGGCCGGGCCGTCGGGCGAGGGAAGTTTCATTCTTGAGATCGATGCCGAGGGGGCTCTCGTCGATGCATGGCTCGCTGATATTCATCACGGGCACAATGCCGACCCCACCGGCGCCGGGACTTTGATCGTCACGGACACCCTCAATGATCGGGTCGTGGAAATTGACGACACAGGGTCCATCATCTGGA
>JAZALG010000003.1:0-12518 GCA_036229545.1 Planctomycetota bacterium
GCTCCTTTTTTTTCTGCCTTCCTTCATTGTCGACAGGCTCGTGGCAGGGGGTAGAGGATCCGTCGATGATGAAGCGGGGGTGGTCTTTTCAGGGGCGGGGGGGCCGGCCCTTTCGCTTAGCCACCACCATTTGTTGAGCAACCTCAGATCGTTGCGAGAAGCCGCGGCGGTGGATCGAGAGGATGGCGTGGCCCTCCCGACGACTTGGACAGATCCGGTGGGTTTCTCTTTGGGGCTGTGGCTTCCTCTGGTCACGGGGACTCGAGCGGCCTGGGCCCAGGCGCCTGGGCGAGCGCGTCGCTATGGAAATCTCATCGATCGATCTCGGGTCACTCTCCTTTTCGCCCGGCCTGCCGCTTTGCATCGTCTCGTGGTGGGGAGCCGTCCCGAACGACTTGGAACGCTTCGGATGGCGACCGTCTACGGCGGGGATCTCGGGGAGGGATTGGCCGCTGCCTTTGAGAGCCGTTTCGGCCTGCGACCCCTCGGGGGATGGGTGTCGGACGGGGGGAGCGTTCTCACCCTCAACACGCCGGATATTCGAGGTCCCGGCGTATTCCAGAAGGGGAGCGAAGTCGATTCGGTCGGCCATCCCCTGCCCGGTGTGGCCATCCGTGTGATCAACCGAGAGGGGCACCCTGTCGATCTCGGGCAGGAGGGGAACTTGCAGGTCAGGGGGCCCGTGGTCCTGATGGGGGACAGCACCGAAACCCCCTCGCCCAAGGTGTGGTGTTCGACCGGGAAATGGGGGCAGATCGACAGGAACGGTTTCGTGTCCCACGTGACGCACCTTCCCGACACCAAAGAGGTGAGGCCCGCCCCTGACGCTGTCCACCGAGCTGTTACGGCGCACTGCCGAGGCCCTGAAACGGCAGTGGCGATTCTTCCTTCCACGGCGGACCTTCCCTGGCGGGTGGTCTATGAATCTGGATCTCTTGACCCGGCTCACGTCCTCGCTGAACTCATTTTGGTCTACGGCCAGACGCCGTGGATACCCAGAGCGGAGGACATGTTGGAGGTGGAGGAGTTACCGATCACCGGGGCCGGCCGTCGCGATTATTCCGCCCTGAGAGACCGGTGGAATGCGATGGAGGCCGAGGGCTAAAAGATACCCCAGCGCCGGTGGCGTAGTTTTGTCCTCACGATGGCCGCGCACTTCTTCAAATCGCCGTTACATGGAACACAGCCCGTGTGGCAGCACTCGAGTTCTTCCTCGTTCACCTCGCCCGAAAAAATCCGGTCCATGGAGAGGCGGGTGTAGCTGGGAAGTCCGCAGCGGTTCATCGCACGCAGGAGTACCTTTTCGTAGCGCGGGTGTGTGCGGAGATCTTTGGGGTTCTGATTGGCCATGTGGGGGAGTTTACCGGCGAGAGACGTCGGTTGCTGAGGAGGCCCTCGTCTTTCTCGTCATTTAGAAAGAGGGCGATTGGTGATGTACTGGTTTCCTTTCGATCCGCGGAGGTGAGGGAGGGAGAGGCGGGGGACGGTAGCGCTTTCCACGAGAAACGCCACGAAAAGAGGGTTTTCATCCAGTTGCGACCCTCTCGCTTCGATCTGTTCTCCGTTCACGGCCTCGTAGCCTGGCAGGTCTGTGCACAGGTGGCCTGGACCCAAGTCATCGTCCAGGAAAAGTTCCCCCGGAGCGGTCTGCAACACGACGTTTTCGGACAATTCGTCGGCGGCCTTTTCGGCTAGATCCTCTTCCACGATCAACAGGTGGGCGTGCAGAAAACCGGTGGCAATGTGCTGGGTGGGTCCATGCCAACGGTCTTCTCTGAAGGTTTTTCGAGCCTTGTCGGGGGGCATATTCGCCCATTCCTCATTGCTTGGCGTATAGCCTCCTCCCCCCGGCGTGACGACGGTGACGCCCTCGCTTGAGAGGTCTTCTTCTCCGCGCGCACCATGTTCCGCTCGAAGCCCAAACGGTTGGGTGATTCTTCGTTCAGCGAGGAGAGACACTGACAGGGGTTTGAGGAATCGCATTTTCCGTACCACTCCATCACCACCTTGCCAGACGCCCTTGCCCCCGGATCCCCGCCGAACAGAGAATTGATCGACCACGACGGGGTAGCGTTGTTCGAGGATCTCGGGGTCGGTGATGCGTGTGTTGGTCATGTGGGTGTGGATGGCCGAGGCGCCGTCGAAGCCAAGTCCTGCACCGGCCCCGCCACAGAGCGTTTCGTAATAGGCGAAGTCATCATTGCCGAAGGTGAGGTTATTCATGGTGCCTTGGCTGGCGGCGAGACGCCCGAGAGCGCCGAAGAGGAGATCCACGATTCTCTGGCTCGTTTCCACGTTCCCTCCGACGACTGCCGCAGGATGCTCTGGGTCCAGAAGAGATCTGGGAGGAATGCGAATGTCGAGAGGGCGAAGGCAGCCTTGATTGAGAGGGATGTCCCTGTGTGCCAGACAGCGAAAAACATAGAGGACCGCGGCCATGGTGACAGCCCTCGGCGCGTTTCGGTTGCCCGGGTGCTGGGCGGCTGTCCCCGCAAAGTCGACGACGGCCTTGTCTCCCTCTCGATAGAGCCTGACAGCCAGACGCGTTCCGTCATCGAGCTGATCTTCAAAGGAGCAGGGCTGAAGTTCGTTGATGACCTCGGCCATGACCTCTGCCCCATTATCTTGGACGTGGTTCATCCAGGCGTGGACGACTTCCGTGCTCAGGCTGTCACAGAGGGCATCGAGGAGTTGAATGCCGGTCGTGTTGGAGGCGATCTGGGCCCGCAGGTCAGAGAGGCGCTCGGAGAGGTGGCGCACGCCGTCGGCGCGCATTTTTTCAGCGAGTCCTTCCTCATTGAAAAAACCGTCTCGGACTAGGAGGAAGGCTGAAAAGAGGACACCTTCTTCTGCGATGGTTTTGGAGTGGGGCGGCATGGATCCAGGGTCACTTCCACCCACGTCGGCGTGATGCCCCCGATTCGCGACAAAGAAGGCCAGATGCCCGTCCCGAAACACGGGGCTGATGAGGGTCAGGTCGGGAAGGTGGGATCCTCCTCGATAGGGGTCGTTCACGAGCCAGGTATCTCCCTCCTGCAGAGTCTGGTCGTGCAGAAGGGTTTGTACTGTGACGCTCATGGCTCCGAGGTGGACCGGGATGTGGGGTGCATTGGCGACGAGACCACCTTTTTTGTCAAAGACGGCACAGGAAAAGTCGAGGCGTTCTTTGATGTTCGTCGAATGGGCGACGCGCTTGAGCTGTTCGCCCATTTGCTCTGCGATGGCCATGAAACGATTGGACATGACTTCCAGGCTGACGGGGTCACGCTCCTCTGTGATCGTGGCCTCCTGGCTGTTCGGGCGGCTTGTGTCCGAGAGGACGATTTCACGGAACCCGTTCATCTGCGCTTTCCACCCTTCATCGACGACGAGAGTGGAGGAGGTCTCGGTTACGACAGCGGGGCCTTGAAGGAGATCTCCCGGAGAAAGATCTTCTCGGGCAAAAATCGAGAGGCCGTTCTTTTGCTGGAGAGGGGAGGGAGTGTTGTCATGGCACGGCTCTTCCGCAATTTCTGGTGCCGCCGTCGAGGAGATGGCCTGGACACGGGCGGCGACGAGTTCGATGGGGTGATCCGTTTTGGTGAAACTGAATCTTCGGCGGTGCTCGTCCTCGAAGGTCTGTCGCCAGGTGGGGGACCAGGGGAGATGGAGGACGTCATCGGTTCCCTGATATCGGGCGTCGACGGATTTCACGATCTCGACTTCTTCACAGCCCTGCTCGGACATGGCCTGGATCGCGGCTTCAACTGGGAAGGGCGGCTCTTCGCCCTGAAACCCGGGAGGGATGGGAGCGACCTCGTGGTGCACGATGTCGGCGAGCCCCATCCCCCAGGCCGAAAGGACTCCAGCGAGGGGATGGCAGAGAATGGTCTTGATTCCCAGGCTCCGGGCCAGGGCACAGGCATGTTGGCCCCCCGCCCCTCCGAAGGCCACGAGTGCGTGGTCTCGAAGGTCATGTCCTCGTGCCGTGGCCACGCGTCGAACGGCGGCGGCCATGTTGTCATTGGCGACCTTGAGGAAGCCTCGAGCCGAGTCGAAGGGATCACCGAAAGCAGCAAGGGCGGCGTGGGCGGCAGCGCCGTCGAGGTCCATGTGAGGGAAGGCGTTCGATTGGATGTGACCCAAAATGAGGTTGGCGTCGGTGAGCGTGGCCGGACCTCCCTTGCCGTAGCAGGCCGGTCCCGGGTTAGCTCCGGCAGATTCGGGGCCGACGGTGAATCGTCCATCGCGGTAAGACAGGATCGAGCCTCCCCCCGCGGCGACGGTGACGACGTCGAGCATCGGGGCACGGATGCGGACATCGGAGACCACCGTCTCGTACTGTCGATGGAAGGACCCATCCCAGCGGCATACATCTGTCGACGTGCCTCCCATGTCGAGGCCGATCACCTGGTCAAAGCCTGCTCGCTGGGCCAGGTGTGCGACGGCGACCACGCCCCCGGCGGGGCCCGAGAGGATGGCGTCTTTTCCCATGAAATGCCGGTGGTCGGCGAGGCCCCCCGACGATTGCATGAAGCGCACTTTGGGGGCGAGTGAAGCGATTTGTTCGACGGACCTGCGAAGGAGGGGGGTGAGGTAGGCATCAGCAACGGTGGTGTCGCCGCGTCCAACGGCCCCTGTTTCCGGAGAGATCTGGTGGGAGAGGGCAATGTCGGTACACCCTTCTTTGCGGGCGATTTGTTCGACGAGGAGTTCGTGGGCAGGATTGGTGGGTGCGTGAAGAAAAACTACAGCGATGGCGTCCCAGCCTCGAATCGCCTGGGCGATCTGCTCGCTGTCAGGGACACGTTCGACTGTCCCGTCAGCGAGAATCCGTTCATCGATTTCCACCACCTGGGCGTGGAGGAGTTGACGTTTCTTGATTTGCAGGGAAAAGAGCTCAGGACGTTCTTGGGTTGCGATTTCCAAGAGGTCGCCGAAACCCTTTGTGGTCACAAGAAGAACCCGCTCCCCCCGCCTTTCCAACAGCGCGTTGGTGGCGACCGTGGTACCCATTCTCAGATCGGCGAGAGAAAGACCTCCCAGATGGGGGAGGAGAGGGTCGTTCTCGTGTGAGTCCGATGAAAGAAGTTTGTGGACCGTGAGTCCCTTCTCTTCGTCGTCCACGATGAGGTCGGTAAATGTGCCCCCTCGATCAATGAGCGCGCGCACCGTCAGAAGTTCTCCTCTGGGGGTTTTCTCTGTTCCCAGACAGGAGGTCTGGGTTTCAAGTGGGGTCAGAGTAGCAGAGACAGATCGAGCGGAGCGTTTCGCCTCTTCGCCCGGTATGCTGCGTCTGTCACATCGTTTTGCTCTCTTGGAGGTGTCATGGCTGGCTACTGTCAGAATTGTGGAAAAGACACCGGCGATGCGGAGCCGGTCACCTTCTACGGCAACATCCTTTGTTCGAAGGACTGCCAGAAGAGCCTCGGAGAGCGTCTCTATTTCAGGGATGACCCTCCCGAAGAGGGGGCGACTTGGTTTTGCCCGCACTGCGGGAACGAGAATCCCCTTGGCGACCCCAAGGTGAATCTGCGCCCAGACTGCACTTCCTGTGGAAAACCTCTCGATCCGGCTTCCGCGACACCGCCTGGAAATAAGGGCTGCCTCCTTCTTGTGCTTCCCTGCCTGGCAGCGGCCGGGGCCCTGCTCTCTTAGAGGGGGCGGGGGCTGTCAACGAGGGGGTGGGATACCGTGGCCCCGTCTTCGAGGCGGCAGGCGGTGAGTTGGCCTCCCCAGACGCAGCCGCTGTCCAAAGCGTGCACGCGTCCCTCCTTGTGTTCTCCGAGCGCGGCCCAATGTCCGCAGTAGATGGTGTGCTCGGTGCAAGCTTTAGGGGAACACCGAAACCAGGGGAGCGCTCCTTTGGGTAGGGCGTCGAGGGGTCCCGAGAAATCCCAGAGAAAACCATCACTTTCATGGCAGGCCCTGAGCCGGGTGAAAATTCCCGCAAGGGTGGACCAGCGCTCGGAGCCCTCTAAGTTGTCGTCCCACCTTTGAGCCGGAGGAGTATTGATGGCGTCGAGAACTTCGTGGATGGCTTCGCTGAGTTCTGCGGCGAGGCGGGCGGCGACGGCCCCGTTCCAACTGGCGTCTAACCCGGCGTGGACAACAAGGGATTCCTTTTCGTTGAGCAGGAAGGGTTTTTGGATGAGCCATGCCAAGAGTTCTTCTCGATCGGAGGCTTCGAGGATCGGGTCCAGGGTGTCGTCAGGGGATGGGTCTCGCTTTCCATTCGCTCGGGCTAAAAGGTGGAGGTCGTGGTTGCCCAGGACGCAGGCGACGCGTTCGTGATGATCACGGACCCAGCGGAGGACTTCGAGGGAAGAGGGCCCTCGGTTCACGAGGTCACCGACGAGGAGAAGACGGTCGGAAGCGGGGTCGAAAGCGATCTTTTTGAGTAGAGCGTGAAGGGTCTCGATACAGCCCTGAATATCGCCGATGACATAGGTCGACATGGGGAGGCTGCTCCGAGGTTTGGTGTCTTCTGACCGACAGAGGGACGGTAGCCCCATGCCCGGGAGGGAACAAGACAGACGCGAAACTGCGGCGACCTTCTTATGATGGAATCCATGCGATCTCTTCTGCTGTCCTCTGCACTGCTGGGGTTTTTCTCGGCACCGGGAATGGCTTTGCTCCAGGAGCCCGAGCCCTCCTTTGATCCAGCGGGATTCGCTGTTCCCGAGGGAATGGTGACAACGCTGTGGGCCGAATCACCGCTGTTCTATAACCCGGCGGCGATCGATATGGATGCCAAGGGCAGGCTCTGGGTCGCTGAAGCGGTGAACTACCGCCAGTGGAACGGGCGCAATCCTGGCCGGCATCACGACGAGGGTGACCGGATCGTCATCCTCGAGGACACCGACGGAGACGGAAAGGCTGACACGACTAAAGTTTTTGCGCAGGACCCGGATCTCGTTTCGCCCTTGGGAATCCTTGTTCTTGAAGACCGGGTGCTGGTGTCTTGCTCCCCGACGATCTGGGCCTATTACGATGATGATGGTGACGACCGGGCCGACCGTAAGGAGGTTTTCCTGACGGGATTCGGAGGGTTCAATCACGATCATGGGGTTCATTCGCCCGTCTTTGGGCCGGACGGAAGGCTTTACATCGCGGCGGGGAATGCTGGCCCCCATTTGGTGACCGACAGGGCTGGCTGGTCTTTGCGCTCGGGCAGCCTTTCCGTCGGGGGAGGGCCGAAAGAAGCCGACAACCGCCCGGGCTTGGTCAGCGACGACGGAAGGGTGTGGACGGGGGGGATCGTGCTCCGATGTGAGTTGGACGGGACCGGGCTGAAAGTCATGGGCCATAATTTCAGGAATAACTACGAGGTGGCTGTCGATGCCTACGGGAACCTCTGGCAGACCGACAACGACGATGACGGAAATCGAGGTTGCCGGGCTGTGGAGGTGGTGGAGGGGGGCAACTACGGCTTCTTTTCATCGGATGGCTCTCGACATTGGAAGGCCGACCGTCGTCCCGGTCAGCCGATTCCCCGGGCCCATTGGCATCAGGACGATCCGGGGGTGTTTCCGACGGCGGCGATCAGCGGCGCTGGGGGTCCCACCGGAGTCACCGTGTATGAGGGCGATCTTCTTCCCGACAGATATCAAGGGGCGATTCTGGGTTGTGACGCCGGAGCCAATGTGGTCTATGCCTTTCACCCGGAGCGCGATGGGGCGGGATATGCTTTGGAGATTGACGATCTCATTCGGTCCGTTCCTCTCGTCGAAGAGAATGACCTGGCTCAGTTCTTCAGACCGAGCGATGTCGTGGTGGGTCATGACGGCGCGGTGTATGTCGCGGATTGGTTTGACCCTGGCGTCGGGGGACATTTGGCACGGGACGCTGCGGCCTACGGGCGTATCTTGAGAATCGCGCCCGCCCAACACGAGGTGACCGCACCGCCAGGCCCTTTTGTTTGGCTGGAGGATGCGGCCATACATTTGAACAGCCCCAGTCCTGCTGTCCGTGCCGCGGCCTTTGCTGCTTTAGGTCGGTTTGCTTCGACGGAAGTTTTCTCTGTATTGGGCGAAATCGCTCAGGGCAAGGACCCTCGGGCCGCTGCCCGGGCATTTTGGCGATTGTCCAGTTTGGTGGGAGGGGGAGAACTTTACGTTTCTGCTTTGGGCGATCTTGATTTACCGGAGGAGGTTCGCGTTGCCAGGGCCAGAGCTCAGTTCGCCGCGGGGGATCCTTTGGCACTGACGGAGATGGTGGAGGATTCTTCCGCTCTTGCTCGAAGGGTGGCTGCCAGTTGGCTCCGGGATGTTCCGTGGGATCAGAAGGCTGATCTCGTCGTGGGTCTCGCCAGGGCTCTGCCCCAAGGGGATCGAACGGCACTCGAGGCCTTGGGCTTGGCGGCGGAAGGTGGCGAGGAAACCCTTTTTACGGCTCTGCGCGGGGAAGAGCCTGTCGATCCGTCGGGGTGGAGCGCGACATTTTCAGACCTGGCCTGGCGCCTACACCCTCCCCTTGCCGTGGGAGAATGGCGCCATCGTGCTTTTGACGCCTCGCTTCCGAGGGAGGACCGCGAGCAGGCCCTCTCGGCTCTGGCTTTCACGGAGGGGCGGGAGGCCGCGGAGGCGATGCTCGCCTTGGCTCTTGCGGGTCCGTCTGATGCGCGTTCTTTGGCGTCTTTTTGGGTTCGCCATCGGGAGGAAAATCTTTGGAGTGATTACGACCTTGCGCGGCACCTTGGTTTCGGCAATTGGGAAGCCGGGGATGAACGGTGGCGGAGCGACCCGGTGTCTTCGGGCAGAGTGGAGGTCGATGTCGACATTTCGGGGGCTCGACACCTCGGACTGCGGGTCACCGACGGGGGAAATGGGAATGGTTGCGATTGGTCGAATTGGCTGAATCCGCGATTGGTCGGACCGAAAGGCACCCTTTCTTTGACCGATATTTCCTGGTTGAGCGCAGAGGCTGAGTGGGGAGAAGTGAAGGTCAACAGCAACTGTGTCGGAGACCCCCTGAAGGTGGAGGGGGCGGAGTACCAGGTGGGCATCGGAACCCACGCGAAAAGCGACATCGTCTTTGTTCTTCCGGAGGGCTACGAGAGATTCGTGTCGACCGTAGCTCTGGATGATGGCGGGGCTCTCCAAAAGCAGGGTCAGGCAAAGGTTGAGTTCGTCGTATTGGCCGACCGAAAGGGTGGCGGACAGTTCAGCCAACTCTTAGGCGACCTCGATCCTTCGGATCCCGATGCGATTGAAGATCGATCAAAACTCGAAGCCCTCGCTCTCGACCCGCAGGGCGGTGCGTGGCTGGTGGCCGAAAAGATGGCGGGGCGGGTCGCTGCCCAGGTCGCCGCGGTGGTCGCCGAACCCCTGTCTCGAAATCCAGACCTTGGCGTGCGCGCTCTGGCGGCCCATTCCTTCTCTCTTCCAGATTCCCAGGACGTGCCTCCCAGCCCTTCGCTCGACCTGCTGGCCACTTTCGAGGGAGACGCCCAACGGGGAAGGACAGTTTTTCTCTCCTCTCAGGCGTCTTGTACTTCCTGCCACGCATTTTCTGGGAGAGGGGGAGACGTCGGTCCGGACCTGACCGGAATCCGTGAGAAGTATTCGATGCGTGAATTTCTTTTTCACATCGTCGAGCCCAGTGCCGCGATCGCGATGGGCTACGAAGGCTGGACTCTGCGCCTTGTCGATGGCCGGGTTCTCACCGGCTTTCTCATGGCGGACGGTGAAACGGTGGTTTTGAAGGACTCACTCGGTCGTCGCCATGTTGTTCCTGCAGAGGAGATCGCCGAGCGATGGGTCCAGCAACTTTCTTTGATGCCCGATAATCTTGCTCTTGGTCTTTCTGCCCAGGATCTGGCTGATCTGACTTCCTTCCTGCTGGAGGACCGAGAGGGTTCGGCTCAAGTGGGCGGGCCGATTGAGTTGTTCAACGGGAAAGACCTGTCCGGCTGGACGGGGGTCACGACGAATTCCGACGTTCCCCTCGATGAGGTCTGGCAGGTGGAGGATGGCATCCTGATCTGCAAGGGCCAGCCTGTCGGCTATCTGAGGACGGAAGCGTTGTACGAGAGTTTCGAATTGGAAGTGGAATGGCGTTTTCCAGCGGGGGGGGATCCAGGGAACTCAGGAGTGCTGCTTCGGGTCATCGGAGAGGACAAGGTCTGGCCGCGCTCGATCGAAGCGCAGTTGCACCATCGCAATGCGGGGGATATCTGGAACATCGGTGATTTTCAGATGGAGACGGATTCCAACCGCACCAACGGACGGCGGACCGTTAAACGGCAGCCTTCCAATGAACGACCCCTCGGAGAATGGAATCGATACCGGATCACCCTCGATGGGTCCGACCTCACCTTGGAGGTGAACGGTCAGGTTCAGAATCGCGCCTCATGGTGTGAAGAGGTCCCCGGGTTTATCGCTCTTCAGTCGGAAGGCTCTGAAATCCACTTCCGCCGGGTGACGCTTCGACCCTTGACCGATCCTGGCAGGTGATGACGGGGTCTTAGGAGTTGCCCGACGTTGGGGTGTCGGCTGCGGGGGGCAGCCATTCCAAGAAGAGATCCCTCAGGGTCGCAGCAGAGTCCCGGACATGGTCCGCTGTCCAGTCTTTCGTGCTGATCGGTTCAAGAGAGTCCACCCGGACGGTGCCGGTCCGAGGAGCCTGCCGGCCGACGGGCATGAGTTCTCCCGGTCCCCGGATGATCATGGGGATGAGGGGGACCCCCGTGGAGGCCGCCAGATGAAAGGCGCCGAGTTTGAATCGCAGAAGGCCCCCGTGACGGCTGCGTGTGCCTTCGGGGGAGATGAGGACCTTGCGTTGTTTGTCCAGAATGATTTCGGTCGCGAGGTCCATGCTCTTTTTAGACTTTTCGTGGTGACGTCGATTGATGGGAATATTTCCCGTATGTCGAAGGATTTGCCCGAGAACCGGGATGGAGTGAAACTCCTCTTTGTAGATCACCAC
This sequence comes from Planctomycetota bacterium, assembly GCA_036229545.1. Taxonomy (GTDB): domain Bacteria; phylum Planctomycetota; class B15-G4; order B15-G4; family B15-G4; genus JAZALG01. The sequence goes on from JAZALG010000003.1 coordinate 10,909, forward strand.
CCCATTGGAGGGGACGGTCGCCGCCAGGATGTGCATATCGATGAGGCTCTGGTGATTGAAAAGGATGAGGGCGGGCCCCTCGGTGTTGACTCTCTCGGCCCCGTGAACTTCTAGGCGAATCCCCATGGCCGCGAGCTGCACCCTGCCCCACAGCCGAATCCACCACCGAGAGTGCCTGAGATTTTTTGCCTGGGCGGTCACGATGATGATCAAACCATTGAGGGTCGCCCAGCACAGACAGAAGGGCAGGGCTAGCCAACTTCGCCAGGGCGAGCCCGCTTGAGGATCATGGGGTTCAGGGGTGGCCATGGTCACCGACGTCTTCTTGTGGAGGGCGTTCAGTCACGCTCGTAGTGCCGTAGAACGTGGGTGGTCCAGGCCTTGTCGAACGCCTCGAAGTCCATCTCATAGATTTCAGCGAAGAGGGTGGCCTGCCGAGCGAGAACCTCTTCGGTTTCGACCGTGGCATAGCGGGTGCGTTGTTTGAGTGCGGAGACAAAGCGTCCGAACCGGTCCTCCTCCTTCAAGGAAAAGAGGTACTCGATGCGTGACCACATCATCATGTGGTGGCTGAATTTGACCTTGGTCCAATCGGTGATGGTCAGGAGCTCTTCGGCCGTGGCGAAATAGTCGTTGCGGACCCGTCCTCGGACCTTGGGGCTCCAGTTCCACTCCTTGGTTATGTCAGAGCCCTGTTCCTTCACCATGGTGAAGTTGTTCTCTTCTTCATCCACCTGTCGGGCGTTGTAGTGAGCCCAGCCTTCCGTGATCCAGCAGGGCATGTCAAAGGTGTAGTACTTGAAGCCGTTCACCAGATTGTGGGTCAGATTAAAGATGATCTGGCAGGTCAACTCGGTGTCCGTCTTGGGTTCATCCCCGTCCTTCTCTGCCGTGGCGCCGAAGAGCAGGCTTCCAGACTTTGGAAAGGTGAATCGAAGGGAACGATCCGATGAGAAGGTGGTGAATCGGCTCCCGTACCGACCCAGTCCGCTCCTCTTTTCGAAGAGGAGGAGAAGGAACTTTCCCGGCTGGCCCAGGTAGGGTCCCTCGCCCATGTATTCCTGGCCCGTCCCGCTCGATTCGCGATCCGCGGGGAAGTCATCATCGGTGACACCGAGCCGCTGCTGGGTGTCGGCGTAGAGTTCTTCCGCCCGTTGGGCGAAGAGGTGAAGGCGAAGCCAGGGGTCGAGGACTTTGGTCGTTTTCTTGACGCCGGACAAGCGTTTGCGAAGGCGGCCGAGTTCTTCTGCGATGCGATCCTTCTCGTCATTCGCGATCCGGTATTCCGGCAGGGTGGAGCCGATCTTGAAATGAGCGGTCTCAACCCAGCGCACCTCGACATCACCTAAGGCCGTCTCGATGTCCTTCGTCGTGGGCGTGTCCCCGAAGGCGAGGGGGGCGTAGGCCACGATTCCCGCCTTGTCCATGTCCTTGCGATCCCCTTCGGTGTAGGGATCTTCCCTCCAGGACTCGTCGTCTTGCCCCTGGGCAGGGAATCCTCCTGCAAGGAGGCAGATTAAAACCGCGCCTCCGCAGAGAAACCTCTCAATGCTGTCCGAGAAATATCGGACCAAGGGTTGGTTCACTCTTTGGAGATCAACTCAAGCTCG
>JAZALG010000004.1:0-6241 GCA_036229545.1 Planctomycetota bacterium
ACCTGAGGAGTCGCGCCGCTGCCACCCCAAGACCCTGACCGCCGATTTCCCGTTTCGGCGCGCCTTCAGCGACGAACTGAATTTGAAACCGTGATGCGAAATGGCAAGAAAGCCGTTCAACCAGCGGTCGTGGCCTGGGTCCATCCCTCCCCAGTAAGTTCTTCGAGACCACGGCTCGGGTTGGCCGTTGGGCTTCGCGTCGGGAACAGCCCCACCCGCAACCGAGTGAAGCGTCTCTTTCGAGAAGCCTTCCGGGAATTAACAAAAGACTGGGCAGGAGCGCCCGTCGATATCGTGCTCCTTCCTCGTCCAGGCTCTGCACCGAACGACTTTAACGAAGCGAAAACAGCGCTCGCCGGTGTCTTGAATAAATACCAACGACAATGCGACTCCCGGGGCCCCACCCACGCGTGATCATCCATCTCCTCCAAGCCTGCCTGCGCCTCTATCGGATGACGATCGGCAAGATCCTGCCTCGTGCCTGTCGATTTACCCCAACCTGTTCACGATATGCCGCTGAGGCGATTGGGCATCGAGGTCCGATCGTTGGAAGCGCCATGACCCTGTGGAGAATCCTGCGCTGCAACCCCTTTTGTGCAGGAGGCTATGACCCCGCCGTTCGATCCTGTCGCCCCTGTGAAATCAAAAACAGGCGGTCAGGCAAGCCTCAGAACTAGTTTGCGCCATCCCCGTCCGGAGTCAGCAACTCAAGTTCATGCTCAGAAGAAATCCAACCATAGTCAAAATATCGAGACCGAGCCTGGGATTGCGCTTGGTTTCCTAGTGCACGACGGGCCTCGTCCATCCCCTCCCCGTCCATCAACATTGCCTCCTTCTCGGGGAAGTTCCGTGAGATCACCCTCACGAGAGCCGAACTTTCGTTCTTTCCGTCCCGGAGTTCCTCGGTAATCCCATTCACAGCCTGGGCATAGGGAGCAGGGTGGCGTTTGAGGAAGGCCAGAGTGCTCTCAGCGTCATCTTCGGAACCAGGATTTTGCGCGTAGTTTGGTGTCGACCCCAAAATCGTGAGCACTTCGACACCCGCCTCCTGTCCAAGCCAGCGATCCCGGATGGAATCCCAGACACGATACTCGAACTCGGCGACACGAGCGGCGATCTGTGGCTCAATGCGAGCCAGTTCTTCTGCTCTCCATTCCTCTTTGGAACTCTCATCGAGAGGGGTTTCTCCCTCTGCAGATTCAATACGCGCCTCGGCAGTTTCTAGGGCAATCTCCCGCATGGGCTCGACGAGTTCAACAACCTCAGGCAAGGCGCGAACCGCCGCGTTCAATTCCACCCGGAAAGCCTCACCTCGTCGCGCAATCTGTTCTTTTTTCCAAGACTCACCAATCTGCTCCAAGGCCTCAGGAAAAGTCAGGGGCCTGTCCTCCGTCGCCTCTTCAACAAAGATGAGACTGACTGCCTTTTGATCACCCCACGGCTCCACAAAAATCACCTCTCCCGCTTTTCGACCTCCAAGGCGAAGATGCAAACTCTCATCCTCCATTGGATCGAGAGCGGACAGCGCATCAGACCCAAGAAGCCCGTCTGGATTGGAAAAGGTCAGACCTGCCTCCTCGACGATCGTTTTGAACTGCTCAAGGCTCCCCTCCTCGATCGCCGCAAACGCTGTATCCGCCGATCTAACAAGGTCGATTACCTGGACTTCCTTCTTCAGCGCCTCTTTCAAAACCTCATCAGGCTCCGTCGCTTCGGGAGCCCGGACAAAACGAACCCTCTGAAACCTCGCCGTCAGGTCATCCGGATTCGGTTCTTCCAGGGCGCTGAGAATTTCTGGGGACAAAGACGCCAGATCAAAATCCATCGGGAGTGCCGTGTAGGCGATGTCAAATGTTGCCGGTTCTTTGAAAAGAAATGCACGTTGAACTTCAGGCATGCCTTCAAACCATGCCCGCGCGACATCTTCTGTGGGATCCGCGATCTCATCGATAGAGAAATCCGCGATCACAACGGCTTCCATGTCAAACAGTTCGTGATCCTGCCGCCAGCGCAGGTACACCTCATCCGCCCCCACGAACTTCTCTTTTTGCACCGAGAAGTCGATCCACTTCCCAACCAAAAGGGTCTCGCGCACGGTACGTTCGAGTTCCTTTTTCGAGCTAAACCCTAACTGCCTGTAAAGGGGCGTTTGGGGATCGTGATAGAGCCGCGCCATTTCCGGACTGCCCGCAGTGAGATATTGAGCAAGTTCAGCGTCGGACACTTCGAGCCCGGCGCCTTGGGCATCAGCAAGATTCATCAGGTGCAGCCACACTTGGTCCGTTCCAAACTCGGCATTTCGTCCTCGCAGTCGGGACTGGCGTCGATGCACCATTTCAAACTCAGCGGCCCTCACCTCGACACGCTCCCCGGTCGAAAGGACACGGAAACGCCCTACGGAATCCGGAGCCGTCCCATCCAGCAATCGGTTGAAATCACCGAGCCCCGAAAAGGTTGCGAAGACAACCACGGTAAACACCACAGCGAACCACAAGAGTGGTTTCTCGTACTTACGGTAGATCGCGAAACTCATGTGGCGTCCAAGACCTCCTTGAGGTCTGGCAGGTTTTTGAGAGAAGCGAGTCCAAAATGATCGAGGAACTTCTTTGTCGTCCCGTAAAGCAGTGGGTGCCCTGGATCATTTGACCTGCCGGTAATCCGAATGAGATCACGATCAAGAAGCACTCTGAGCAGGGGGCCGCATTGCACGCCTCGCACAGCCTCCACATCCGCCCGAATGATCGGCTGTCGATACGCCACGACCGCCAGTGTCTCAAGGGCTGCGGGTGATAATTTCTCCATGCCCTTCTTCCGTGAAAGACACGCCACATCTTTGTGAAAAGCCGCCCGTGTCATGAAGCGATACCCCGCTGCGATCTCAACGAGTTCAATCGCTCCTTCCCGCCCACTCCACCGTTCTCCGAGTTCCTTCATGGCAGTCTCCACCTTGCCAACCTCCTCGCCGAGGAACGTGGCAATTTTACGGAGCGCCAGGGGCTGGGCCGCTGCAAACAGCAACGCTTCGATCCGACAAGGTAGGGGCCCCGCCGACGCCACTTCTCCGGAAGGAGGTGGAACCGAGGCGCTGTCTGATGTTCCCTCGGGAGGCGCGTTAGAATTCTTGCGGATCATGGCTCACTCGAAGGGCGGACCACACCATAGCGAGCCACCATCCGCTCTTCAAAGACCTTCAATTCGTCCGCCAAAACAGGTCGAGCGAGGAGTTCACGTTCAATCTCCTCTCTACCGTCCTGCCACAGCACATTCCGAGCTGGCATCCGATCCACCAGCCGAAGGATTCTCCATTGTTCCCGACCACCCCAGCCCACAGAAAGAGGGACCGCTAAGTCGCCCGGCTCAAGATCACTCCGTCCGACGAGCAGTGGAATCTCTCCCTCCACAGGAAATGGCGGGAGAAAGCCTCCCTTTGCCGCCGTGGGGTGAAGGGAATGGCGTCCAGCCAAGACGGCAAACGAGGCGCCCTTTTCCAACTTCCCCCAGATTTCCTTCGCCAGTTCCTCCTCCTCCACAAGAATGATCTGCAACTCTTCTCGATCGGTATGCATCTGGTCGAAGCGCACTGCTCGATCAAGGAGAAGATTTGTGAGTACGCGCCGTCGCAACTCCTCTTCATGCTCAGTTGGACTCATGTGGTGACGTTTTTCTAGAAAGTCGGCCAAAGAAATCTCCTCGGTAACCTCCAGGGCAAACCGCATTCTCTGCTCTGCCAAACTCGCCGCAACGCCTTCCTCGACGGCCTTGAAAGAGACATCAATGCCATGCATCTCGGCCTCAAGCCGCGCCAGCATGCTCAGGACTTCATCGGCGACGATGTCTTCAATCAGCCCAGGTGCTGCCAGATCAACCATGCGATACACCTGGCTCGCGGTAAGACGTTGGTCGCCAACCGCGAGAACGACCTCGTCACTCGGAACAGCCCATTCCCCCAAAGCCTCCGTGCCAATCCGGGAATCGTCTGTCTCCCCATTCACAGGAAGACCCACCCCGAATAAGAGAAAAGTGACAGCAATCGGTGCTATGGACCACACAACGCCCATTCGCCTATCGGAACGAGACGATGCGTTCGACCTGTAATCCTTTGCACACGGTGCACGTGATGTATTCATATTCGTTCTTATCGTTGAGAACCTGGATCTGACCTTCCCCCTGACAACGTCGACAGTCCTTGGGTTTGGCGCGGACGACCTCAAGGTGCGTGGAAAATTCCGCATAGTAGGCCAAGAGCCATCGTTGCCGATCGTCAAGGCTGTTGCCAGCCCACCACTCTTCGGGGGTGATGCCATCGTCGAGGAGTTTGTTCCCTCGAGCCGCTTCTGCCCGCTGTGCCCGTTCTTCTTGACGTTTCTTTAAAACCTTTTCGATTCGATCCTGGAGGTCGTCGTCGTCATCGACTTCCAGCGCCTCGGAGTCGACGCTCTCCTCCTCTCCGATCTGCCAATCAAGAGCCTTGTCCTCCCCAAGAATAAAAGTTCCCGTCGCATACCCTGCAGTTCGGATGCTGGCTCCCTTCCGTTCACCCCACATGTCTTCGAGGGTCTCCACACCCATGCCATAACTCTCGCTCAAGCGCGTCATGATGTCGTCGTGGACCGAACCATCCACCATTTCAACAGCCACTTCCATCGTCATCGACGATGTCCGGGCAATCACGGAAAGGCCCTTCCCGAGGAACGAAAAGTAGTCCGAAATGATGCGTCCCGCGTAGTGGGACTGCCGCCGAGCCAGGACCTCTTGCTCGAGTTGTTCGAGATCTCCGAGTTGTCGACTGAGGGGATAGGTCTCACGAAATGTGACGACCTCGGCCAGAGCCTCTTCGAACTGCTTGCGGTACAGACGATTCCGAATCCCATCAAGAATCGCGGTCTCTGCCGCATCCTCGATCTTGATGGTGAGGCGCTCCTTCCGCAGGGAAATAAGTTCTTCCCGGTAGAACGGATCGAGTTCACCCGCAGACACGTAATGCTCCAAACCCTGCTCGTAGAGGGAAGCGCCTTCGCAGGCCACCGCAAGATTAAATTGACTCTCCGCATCAACAGGCGTCCCCATCTCAAGAAGAATCAAGTCGTATAGATCTTCCGGCGCGTAGATCACCAGTCCCTCAACCCGGCCAGGCTCCACTCGGCGAACATAGTTCTTGGGAAATGTTTTCTCCCCAGAGCGCTGTCGAAGGGTGAACACATCCCGTCGCTGGTTCTCCACGAGGATGCCCGATTCGATCGTTCCGTTGTTGAGCACGAGATGGACCACATCCACCATAAAGGCCTCTGGCTCTTCCCCGTTGAAACCGCGGTCTTCCTTGATGCGCTTCACTTCTGCAGGGTCGAGGTGTTCCCAACGAAGATGCAGAACGCCTCCATTGTCCACCCGTTCCAAGGTCACCCCGACCTCTTCGTCAAACTCCACAATATCCCCGTGGACGAGGGTTCCGTCTTTCAACCGGAGCACCTCCGCCCAGGCAGGCGGTGTAATCACCAAGAGACAGGCGCAAAGCAGCAAGACGTGGTTGTAAGTGCAGAAGCGAATCATGGGCGGGTCATAGGATAGCAACGACAGGACAACAGCGAAGGTCCCTAGCGGGAGATCCGCCGTCGGTAATCAGAAATAGCATCTCCAAGCCCTTTCGTCGGATCGAGCACAAAGGGGACCGGCCGGGAGGTCAGCAACCCTCCCGGTCGTGGAGCCATACGAATCAGCGCCAAGACCGATCCATGACGCTCATTGCCCTGTTCACCCACAAGAACCGCGGAATACGACGTGCCGTCGAGCAAAGTTGTCGCGGAAACGTCATCCCAGCCACCCTTGTCAGCATTCCAGTGCTTTCCGGCAGCGAGGTCCTCTTCCAGAGTACGTGCAACCTCGTCAAAGTGGCGGGTGACGTAACTGACATCTTGGCCGTCCCGGTGCAATTTCAAGCCTGTCGAGAAAAGCGCAAGCACCCCTGCCATCCCCGCCATGAAGACCATGAGTGCGACAAGAATCTCGATGAGCGTAAACCCACAGACTCTCTCTTGTTTCTCTGCTATCACTGGTCCGTTCATCGGTTGAAATTCTCCTTTCCCGTGGGAAGCCGCAAAACTCGATCAAAGGTCCGACCCAAGCGAAGAGCCTCCCCGCTTTCGTGAGGGATTGCCACGCTCCCGCGAACGCCACGCTCCACGGTGAGTTGACGACCGGTGACCGAAAGGAGCCTCACCCATTCTTGCCCGAGAAGCAGATGGTC
>JAZALG010000005.1:0-34440 GCA_036229545.1 Planctomycetota bacterium
CCTCGTCCTCTACCTTCTCCGTCCCAAAGGATAGGGGGGAGAGGGCCGAGGAGCAGGCAGGACAGGTGCTGGGAGGCGGCTCTTCGTGTCCGCAGTAATGACAGAGCACCCGCTGGATCCGACGGTGCATCGTCATCGAAACATCGCAGTGAGGACAGCGAAGGCCCGTGCGACAAGTTCGGCAAAGGAGAACAGAGGCCCAGCCACGACGATTAAGGAACAGGAGGACCTGCCCCTCTTTTGACAGGGTATCGTCCATCGCCGCCCGGAGAGCGTCGGACAGGAAGGTATAGCCCTTCCGCCGTTCCTCAAGCATGAGATCAACAACCTGAACGGAGGGCGCGATTCCACCCGCGACCCTCTCCGGGAGACTTAATCGCACCACATCTCCCGTGCTCGCTCTTCGTTCCATTTCAAGGGACGGCGTTGCCGTTCCCATGATGACCACGGCCTTGGCAAGCCGCCCTCTCTTCTCAGCGACATCTCTGGCGTGGTAGCGGGGAACGTTCTGCTGCTTGAACGTCGTCTCGTGCTCCTCATCAAGAATGACGGCTCCAAGATGAGGAACAGGGGCAAAAACCGCTGATCGAGCACCCACCACCACGTCCGCATCCCCGTCGCGAATCCTCCTCCATTGGTGGGCCCTCTCCGCGTCCGTCAAACTGCTGTGAAGGACGGCGACCCTGTCGAATCGCTCCCGGAAACGCTGGACCGTCTGCGGGGTCAAACTGATTTCCGGGACAAGAACAATTCCCTGACGCCCCTGCCCCACCACTTCGGACAAAATCTGAAGGTAGACCTCCGTCTTGCCGCTTCCCGTCACCCCGTGCAGAAGAAAGGTCTCCGCTTTTTTTGCACGGAAAGCCTTAAGAACCCGATCCCGGGCAGTGACCTGATCCTTGGTCAGTTCATGAGGCTCGGTGGGCGTCACATCGGTGAGTTGCAGAGGGTCATGGATCACCTCCACCGATTCGAAAGCGACCAAACCGGCTTTAGCGAGACTCTTCAGCGGAGAGGCACTCACACGGGCGAGACGGCGCAGATCTCGCTGAGACATCAACCCGCCCCGATCCGCAAGGATCCGCAGGGTCCGGGCCTGCTCCTTTCTTTTCTTCTGCAACTCCTCCACCGTGCTGTGGACCTTGTCCTCCTCGAGGGTCAACCGCACCTGTCGTATCGTTCGGCTCGGCCGCGCCTTTTTAATTGCCGCTGGCAGGGTGGCTTCCAGCGCCTCACCCCAGGTACACCCCGTTCTCTTTGCCACCCATTCAGCCAGGGCCAGGAGATCCGCCCCTGCGAGTGGCTCGGGGTCGATCAAAGACTCAATGGGTTTGGCAGTCACTCCGTCCGGCGGTGGCTCGCTTGTGACCTCGACGCACATCGCCGCGAGACGACGCCGACCAAAAGGAACCGAGAGGCGAACACCAGGGGACACCTTTTCGGCCAAGGCTTCCGGGATGGCGTAGGTAAACAACCCCTCAACGGGAAGGGGCGGAGCGACACGAGCGAATAGAGCCACCACTAACCGTCCGACGGGTGACCCGAGGCCGATACAGGACAATCGCAAGGCGTTGAGGAACAGCGCGGGCACCCTGCTCCGTACTTCTTCTGTGCGGCCTTCTCCAGATCAACGCCATGCATGGATGCCAGGGTGCAAAGCCAGGCCAAGACATCGGCGAATTCCTCATCGAGATTGTCTTGCTCACCCTTTCGGAGAGCCCGGCTCAACTCCCCAACCTCTTCGCACAGCCACATATAGGTCCCGCCAGTGCCACGAGCCCGGTCTCTCTCGCCATAGATGTCGTCGATGACCTGTTGGAACTCCTCGATCTTCACACCGCCTCCCTGTCCATACCCATCAACCCCCCGGACGCCCAAGGGTCAGGAGCGTCGTGTCAGACGGCAAGGGATTCTTTCCCCTGAATTTTTCAAGGGTGGCCACGACTCTTCGTACGAATGTCTCTGATTTAAAACCTGCCTCACGTTTCACGAGACCCATCCATCGTTTTTCACCCAGAGGCTTGCCCTGCCTCCCCATGATCAGAGGAAACCCCTCGCTAAAGAGCGTCACACGATCTCCGGGGGCCATTTCAATCGATCGCACCACGAGAGTCTCGTTGAACACGGGGCCTTCGTCAAAACCCAGTGCGATTCCCTCTGAGTGAATCTCGTCGATTTTCTTTCCCTCGTCTTTGGTGACCAACAAGGCCGGGTGTCCCGCATTGGCGATGGACAGCGTCGCGGCTTTTGGATCAACAACGGCAAGGAGGGCCGTCACGTACATGCCTCGCCGCAAGTCTCCGGAGAGAAGGCTGTTCACTTCTCGAAGAACTTCTCCTGGATCTGTTCGGTTTTTCGCTTCCACCGTGATGAAGGAACGTGCCATGCCCAAGACAAGCGCCGCGGGCACCCCCGTCCCAGAAGCAGAGGCAACGAGAAGGCCCTGCCTTTCGCCACCCATGGAAATCACATCGTAATATTCACTCGACAACTGATCCGCCGATTCATGATGCGCGGCAAGATCAAAACCTGGGATTTTTGGAAGGGTCTCGGGAAAGAGGTGGCCCGTCACGTCCGCTGCGACGGACAGTTCTTTTCGAGACTTTGCCGCTTCGCGTTCCGCATCCCGAGCCTCGCGAAGAGATCGTGTCGTCCCGTCAAACGTTCGGGCCAAATCCCCGATCTCATCGGTGCTGTGGGGCGTTGTGTGGTGGTCTAAATCCCCCCCCGCAACAATGCGGATGTCATCTTGAAGCTGCTTGAGGGGCTTGGTGATCTGACGACCCAAGAGCAAGGCCACTCCCGTCCCCAGAAGAATGAAAAACCCGGCCGCGACCAAAACCCAGAACATGAGGGCGTCTGTGGTTTCATCAATGGCCTTTGTGTTGATGTAAACAGCCAGCACCCCGACGTCCTCCCCGTGTCTGTCCTGAACGGGGTGGGATCCTCGAATGACTCGACTCGTGATACCCCCGATGGTCAGATCACCCTCGTCGATCGTGGCGCCACCCGGAAATTCTTGGAGCAACCCCCTGCCTGGCGCCCAGCGCATCTCCCCTGAATACGACGCCAAGGGCGCCAAGCCACCGGCCACATCTGGAAAAAGTTCGACGGCCAAGATCTGGCCTTCGGAGAGACCGAATCGATTGAACCTCGTGAGATTTCTTTCCCGGATACGCTTCTGCTCTTCATTGAGAAAAGACTGCTCGTATTCCCGGGGCGTCATGGAATCCACAACCGCCTGGATTTCGTCGAAAGTTTTGCCCTGGTACGGCGTCGCGAAATACTGGGTCCATGCTTCGACGTCGGCGGTGGCAGCCGTTTTGGCCGCTTCCAAGGCCGTGTTTTGTATCTGCTCCTTCACGGCATCTTGCAAAAAGACCCGCAGGAACAGGGCGAAGCCGAGCATGAAAACAAGAATCACCCCCGTCAGTGCAACGGCAAGTTTTAAGGCCAGAGAAGTGCCACGCCGGGGCCTGTGCTCGCGGAGGTTCTTTTCTTTACTCACGATCGGTGACCTGCCTTCCAGCGCCGTCAAAAAGAGACACAACGCCCGGTCGATCCACGAAACCGACAGTCACCGCAGAACTCCCAGAGCAAAAACGGCAAGAGCACCATACCCTCCCGCCGCCACATCATCCGCCATGATACCGAGGCCGCCCCCCCGACGCTCAAGCCATCCGCAGGGTGGGAATTTGAAAATATCAGCAAGGCGAAAGGCGAGAAACGCCACAACAACTCCCGTCGGCTCCAAATATCCAGGCAGGAGGGGTAGGAGCGCGATCCCCTGCCCCACGACTTCATCGAGGACGAAAGATGGTGGATCCTCCTCACCGTAGTCGTCTTTCGCGTGTCGCCCAACTGCGACTCCAAGGACGCAGATGAGGCCCAAGCAGGCCAAAGCCACCCCATGTTCCGGCGTACAGAGCGGGGCCCCGAAAAGCGAATCCCCCTGGCCATAGATCCAGAAGAACACCGCGACGGTCAGAGCGCTCGCCCAGGTGCCCGGTGCCAAAGGAAGGCGCCCCACCCCAAAGCATGTACCGATGAGGCGGCGGGTCGCCGATCCCATCAGGTCCCCTCCTTTTCAGAGGAAGCCGCTTCCGTTTGTAGAACCTGCGCGGCGGCCACAACGTAACGCCCCCCTGACGTGAGGGCGAGTCCGAGACCAAGCCAGACGGCCAGCAACGTCAAAAATTCAGCAACATCAATGAGAACCGGAATCGCGGGCCCGTCCCAACCCATGTCGGCTCCATTGGTCAGCATTCTCCATGCGAAAAGAGTGGGGATGGCAACGCACTGAACGACCATTTTGACCTTGCCGTCCATGCGCGATGGAAAGGCAACCCCTCGCGCCTCAACAAAACCCCGGAGCCCTGTCACGAGAAACTCACGGCCCACAATGAGCACCACAACCCATGTGGGCAGCCAGGGCTGAGCCCAGTCCGTGCTGGTAAGAAAAATAAAGGACCCCGACAGTGCCAGCTTGTCCGCGACGGGATCGGCGATCCGACCAAAATCGGTGATTTGTCCGAGTTTGCGAGCGTAGTGCCCGTCCAGAGCGTCCGTCGCCACCACGATGATAAACACAGAGCCCGCGACAAGAGGTGGCCACCACTCCGGTCCGGCACAGGTGTCCGTCCAGGCCAGAAATGCAAAAAGCCCCAGAGAAGCGATGATGCGCGCGGTGGTAATGCGGTTTGGAAGATTCATCGACACACTGATCTGGGTAGGAGCAACGGCACGGCAACCACTAGACGTCTGGTACTGCAACCAGATCGTACCCCTGCACCCCCGTGATCCGAACCTTCAGAAGATCGCCAGGCGCGAGAGCGAGGTTCTCTGACGTCACAAAAACCTTGCCATCAATCTCAAGGGCATCGACGGCTCGTCGGGCAACAGCGGAAACCCCGTCCACGGCATCGACAAGGACCTCGACGGAAGTGCCGACAGCCCTCCGGTTTGCCTCTTCCATGAGATCTCTCTGAAAGCGCATCACTTCATCTCTTCGTTCCTGCCCCACCGCGGGATCCGGCGCTCCCTCGAGTTCCATCGCTTCAGTCCCCTCCTCTGGTGACCAGACGAAGCACCCCACCCGATCAAACGAAAGGTCCTTCAACAATCTCATCAGTCGTTGGAAAGCTTCCTCCGTTTCACCGGGGAAGCCCACAAGGATCGTCGTCCGCAACACAATCTCTGGGATTTGCTGACGCAGTTGGCCTACCAGCCCGCGAATTCTGGCCCCATCCGTCCCCCGCCTCATCCCTCGGAGAACGGCATCATCTCCGTGCTGAATGGGCATATCCAGATAAGGCACCACATTGGAAACCGATGCGAGAGCCTCAATCAAAGAATCGTCGATCGTCGCGGGGTGGGCGTACATCACTCTGACCCATTCCAGTCCATCCACCTGCCCGAGCCGCTGCAAGAGGTCGGCGAGACCATATCCCAGGCCAAGATCCTTTCCCCAGTCCGTGCTGTCTTCCGCCACCAGGGTGACCTCTTTGACCCCTAGGGCGACGAGGCCGTGCACCTCCTCCTCCAGCACTTCGATGGGCTTGCTCTTCAACTTTCCGCGGATTTTCGGAATCGCACAAAAAGCGCAGATGTGATTGCATCCTTCCCCGAGTCGCAGGTACGCCGTATGCCGGGGCGTCAGGAGTGCGCGGCCAAGATCGTCCTCCGCGCCTCGAGGCGCCCCTCCGCCCCCCTCCCCCAACTCCGTCTCAACGGACGTTGTTGCGCTCCCGCCAGGGCAAGGCCCATTTGCCTCTTCGCCCAAAAGGTTTTGAACGATCGAAGGCACCCCGGAGTAATCGGAAAGGGGAAGAAATGCGTCGACCTCGGGGATCTCCTTCATCAACTGAGGGCGGTGGAGTTCGACAAGGCATCCTGTGACGACAAGCCCTTTGATCGCCCCTGCCTGCTTCATCTCTGCAAAGCCCAGGATGGTGTTGATGCTCTCCTCCCGGGCGTCACCGACGAAGCCACAGGTATTCACGATCACGACATCTGATTCGGAAGGATCTGCCACCAGATCCAGCCCGGATCGGGCCAGATGCCCCGTCATCACCTCGCTGTCGACGAGGTTTTTGGGGCATCCCAGCGACATCAAACTCACGCGAGTTGGAGAAGAAATTGGGGCTTCCATAGAACGCGAAGTCTAGCAGGGAGGCTTTTATTCGACACCATCCACAAGGATGCCGTTCCACCCTTGCCGGTTTTCCCATTGCTGGATAGAACAGGGCTTTGAATGGCTTCGTCGTACATTGGCCATTTCTCCCACTTCTCGGGCAACTCCATGATTGGCGACATGCTCCGACTCTTCGACCGGGAAGCGCATCTCCTTCTCCTCTCCCTGTGCATTGCGGGACTCACCGCCCCTCCACTCCAGGCCCACAAACCCCATGACGTCGTCAACGTTGTGGAGGTCTCTCCAGTCCTTTCCGATGGAACGCAGGTACTTTTGGCCGCCGTCACTCTCTCCGATATTTTTCTTCTCGTTCGCAGCGAAGATGACGGCGCAACCTTTCAATACATCAGCACCCCCTTCGCCGCCCACGGCATCCAAGACATCGTTTTTTCCCCAGACTTCGCGACAAACCGCCTCTGCTGGATCGCCACAAAAGTCACCGGAGCCTGGCGATCGGTCGATGGAGGTGTCACCTGGTCTCTCATTATTAACGGCCTGGGCTCCCTTGAGAGCCGGAGCATGGACATTTCCGCCGACGGCACCGCCCTTCTCCTCGCCACCGCTGACGGGGTCTATCGAGCAACCGTCGGGGGAACAACCTGGGTCGCGCAGATGACCCTGCCCCAAGCCGCGGGCATCAACGATGTCGCCTTTGCGGGGGCCGGTTCACATCTGGCCTTCGCGGGAAGTGACACCCTGTTTAGAACGGAAGACGGCGGAAACTCCTGGGCTCCTGTTCACCAGTTTTCTGTCCCGGTCGACACGCTGGCACCCTCGCCCCTCTATGACCAAGACCAAACGCTGATGGTCGGCTTCGGTCGATTTGGGAATGGCTCGGTTTTCTCCCAGAACGGTGGGCTGTCCTTTCTTCCGCAACTGGATGGTTTGGATGATCTGTATGTCTATGACGTCGCTCTCGCCGCGGACGGGACCACCTTTGCCCTTGGGCGCTCCGGCGGCCTCTTTCGAGCGGACGGAGTCGGAGCACCTTGGGTGCAATTCACCAAGGGCTTTGAGGTCCTTTCGGACCTCACTGAAGAGCATTTTCGCTCCCTGTCCCTTTCCACGTCGTTTGAAGAAGATCAGACCCTCTTCGTCGGAGCCTTTGAAGGACTGTTTCGATCAGAAAACCAGGGACAATCCTTCCTCCAGGCAGACTTACACACGGTTAAATACCACCGAGGACTCTGCCTCTCTCCGAACTACTCCTCTGACCGAACCCTGCTTGCTGGGAGTTACGGTGGTGGGGTCTTGGTCAGGACGCCGACACCTCTT
The DNA here is from genome assembly GCA_036229545.1 of Planctomycetota bacterium. Lineage (GTDB taxonomy): Bacteria > Planctomycetota > B15-G4 > B15-G4 > B15-G4 > JAZALG01. The sequence goes on from JAZALG010000005.1 coordinate 7,469, forward strand.
CCGGGAGTATCGGGAGGAAATCTTCGGGCAACGACGAGCCTCGGCGGTACGGCCTCTCCCCCCTCCCCTCCGAGAGGCGGACACTTACCGACCCCGCCCGAAATCGGCAAATGGTCCTCTCGCTCAACGGGGTTAAAATCACTGTACACGGCGGCCATGGCCTTCTCGCCCAACTACAGCCAGGACAACACCCTCTTCTACAGTTACAACGATCTTTGGATGTCCCCCGACCGCGGGCTCAACTGGGACGAGATTTCCGTGCCACAGTCCATTGACGTCGTGCGCTGTTTTGCGGTTTCTCCCTCCTGGCCAAGTGATCGCACCATCCTCGTCGGCTCCAGTGAAGGAGGCGGCGTCTGGCTCTACGACCAGAGGGGTGGAGGGTGGTCTATGACAACAGGGCTTCCCAATGTCTTCACGGCTCACTCTCTCCACATGTCAGATCGATGGGAGATCGACGGAACGGCCATCATCGCGACAAAACACAAGGGTCTCTACCTGACTTCGGATGCGGGGCTCTCTGCGACAGCCATCGGAGCAGGGCTCCCTCCGGATGTCTCCATTCGCGCCGTCGAACTCGCACCAAAATTTTCGACGAGCCAGCTTATCGCCATGGGCACGGCTTTCGACGGCGTTTTCCTTTCCACGGACGGTGGTCTAAATTTTTCCTCCAGCAACGAAGGCTTGCCAGAGACCTCCGTCCTCGTGATCGAGGACATCGTCTTTTCTCCTGATTTTGCCACTGACGGAACCATCTTCCTCGCGACCCTCGGACAGGGGATATGGCGATCTGGCGACGGCGGTCTCCACTGGGAGCCCTCTTCAAACGGGTTGCCCGTCACATCATGTCGGCTCCTGGCCATCTCACCTGATTTTTCCAACGATCAAACCGTCTACCTCTCCACGCAAGATCACCTCTATCGGTCCACCAACGGAGGTGTCAGTTGGGGTGCCCTGCCCAGTTATGCCCGCATCGACAATCAATACCATCAGGCCGAATACGAAGGGATCTGGACCCAAACCCTCGAGCCTGGCTACACCGGCCTCGATGTTCACAAAAGCGATGGCAAGGGTGACCGGACATCTCTCAGTTTCGTTGGAGACAGCGTCAGTTGGTATGGCGATGTTGGCCCCGACCAGGGGATCGTCAAGATCACCGTTGATGAGAAGGACCCCATCCTGGTCGACCTTTATGCCCCCGCCCTAGAGAAGAGTCGCCTGATATTCCATCTCGACCTTGACCTCCTCGGCCCCCACGCCATTGACATTCAAGTCACGGGTGATCGCCACCCCCAATCTTCTGGAACCTGGGTGTCCTCTGACGGCTTCGACTACACCTACTAGATCTCGACCACTGCCATGTTCCTCTCCCCCCTTTTGCTGCACTCCACCGTCCTGCGCGTGACGCTGGTGGGTGCTCTGATGGCTCTTTCAGCAGCCGCCCATGCTCCCCATGACACAGCCCACATGGTGGCACTCTCACCGAACTACGGGACGGATGGAACCATCATCGCCAGCATAAACCTCACAGACCATTCCATGGTCTGTCGGTCAACGGACTTTGGCAGAAGTTGGGAGTGTCGAGGACTCCCCATGGCCCTGAGCGACACCACGGCGATCGTCTTTTCACCCAACTACGCCGTCGATCAAACGGTTTTCTTTTCGACGACAGAGAACGGCCTCTGGAGAACTGAAGATGGTGGTGACCATTGGATACCGTCCAATGGCGGACTCGCACCTTCTGCGATCTATTCTCTTGCGATCTCCCCTGACTTTGCCAGTGACCGGACTGTCCTAATCGCCACAGCAAAGGGCCTTTTCCGATCAACAGACGGCGGGGTTCAGTGGTCTCTCTCATCCACGGGCATGGTCGAAACAAACCTCTCTGTCGTCGCCTTCGGCGGAGACGGGCTCACCGCTTTTTCAGGCGGTGCCATCCTTCACCGCTCTAACGACAGCGGGACAACCTGGGCCCCCATCCATCCCTTCACGGCGCCCATGGCCAACCTCGCGATCTCGCCCAATTTCCCTGTAGAGAACACTCTCGCGACATGCTTTGGACGCTTTGGAGGGGGTGTCCTCGCCAGCACAGATGGTGGTCTCTCTTTCGCGCCCACCGTTGACGGCCTCAACGATCCAAAGGTGAACGATGTGGCCTTCACCAATACTGGCGCCCTTTTCTCCGCCACTCGGGAATCGGGAGTGTTTTACACAGAGACCCTCTTCGGAACCTGGGCTCTTGCCATGGAAGGATTCGAGCACCCCTCTGACCTCACCAACGACCACTACCGAGATCTTGCGATCTCCCCGGATTTTTCAAACGATCAAACCGTCTTCGTGGCCGCCTACGAGGGGCTCCACATGACAACAGACGGAGGCCAGAACTGGGGACAGGCAGAAATCTATTCCCAGCGCCTGTTTAAACGAATCCTTCCCTCCCCCGACTTTCCCAGAGGCCCCCTCTTCCTTGGAAACTCCGGCATGGGATTGGCTGTCTTGACCGATCCCGAGACCGCGATGACCAACCCCTCCCTGCCAGGCGCGTCGCTTCGCTGGACATCCGGTGCGGGGACGCCGGGCACGACCCCCGCCACACCCGCTGCCCCGCCTTTTTCCGGCAATCCCAAAAATACCGGAGGCTGGGAGGTGCGTTCTGACGGGATTTCATCTCTCTATTGCATCTGCCTGTCCATGTCCCCCGATTTCAGCAGTGATCAAACCTTCTACTACGCCTTTCTTGGGCTCTGGCGGACTCATGACGGCGGAAAATCCTGGATTGAAGTACCCCTCCCCCCTGGAGTCAGCGTGATCCGGGCCATGGAAGTTTCACCTGATTTTTCGACCCGCGGAACAGGCGCCCTCTTCATCGGGTCTAGCGGTGAGGGGCACTACCGATCCTATGACGGGGGAGACACCTGGCAACCACTCGGGGGAGGACTGCCGTCTACCGCCACACTCAAGAGCATTGATTTCTCGCCGGACTATGCCACGGACCAAACCGTCTTGATCAGCACACGAAACAACGGTTTATGGAAGAGCACGGATGGTGGTGAAAACTGGTCTTTGCTGGATCAGCTCCCGCCCGATGACATCCGGTCCGTGGCTCTCTCTCCCAACTTTGCCACGGACCAGTTGATCCTCGTCGGATCTGTCGGCGATGGCCTGTGGGAAAGCACCGACGGGGGGAGCAACTGGCAGCCTGTCACCTCCGGTCTGCCTTCCGGCATGCCACTCGTTGTCGAAGATCTCGTCTTTTCTCCGTCCTTTACCCAGGACGGAATAATCTTCATGGCTCTGGCAGCTCATGGCGTGTTTCGTTCCAACGATTCCGGTCTGAGTTGGACCTCCGTTTCCTCTGGACTGCCCCCTGATACCGTTCGGCGGCTGGGCATCTCCCCCGCTTTTAAATCCGACGGCATTCTTTATGCAGGGACCTATGCGGGCCTTTGGAAAACGCTTTCCGGCGGCGAGCAATGGAGTGAAGTGCCCCTCTTCCTTCGTACAGACGATGCCCACCACTCTGTCATAGATTCTCCTCATGAGGCGTGGGCCTCTCAGCAGAACCCCGAGGCCTTCGGTGTTGGATTCTCGTGGAGCGACACCCCCGAGGCCACGCAGAGCCTCACCTTCCACGGACAGCGCGTTGCTTGGCACGCCCCCCTCCGTGTGGACGGGGGAACAGCGGAGGTACTTCTCGACAACGAAGTCGTGGCCACCATCGATCTCCTCGCGCCATCAAACCAACCGCCCGCAGCCCGTTTCTCTTATGTTTGGCCGGAGGCGGGCTGGCACACCATTGCCGTCCGTGTCCCTGCATCCAGTCGTCCCGGAGCCTCGACGGGAATCCTGTGGTCTGATGGATTCTCTTTTCAGGACAAGTGAGACACCCAACGCCCTTTGTGCCAGCGGGAAATGCCTCTAACTCTCCAGCGCCTTGAGGAACGCCGCAATCCGGCCTGGATCCGTCGACTGCCGTTCGTATTCACCGGGGACTCTTTCCACGCCCATATAGATCTTGGCATTGCGGTATGTCATCGGGCTTTCGTCATGGCAAAAGGCGGTGAAATGGATTTCCTGGCAACCTGTCTGAGTCGCAATCCTTTGAACATCTCCCTCTTCGATTCCCCCTCCAGGCATCACAACAATCCGGTCGCCGGCCTGAGCGACGAGGTCTGAAAGGATATCCATCCCCTCCAATGCGGTGGCACGGCCGCCAGAGGTGAGAACACGCGACACCCCCAGGTCCGCGAGGACTTCAAGAGATGAAGAAAGGTCGCGGGACATATCGAAAGCTCGGTGAAAGGTGACCTCCATGGGCCGGGCACGCTCGACAAACCGTGCCGTCTTTTCCTCGTCGATCTCTCCATCGGGCCTCAAGAAGCCAAAGACAACACCGTCAGCACCGCCCTCGCCAACAACGTCGATGTCTCGCGCCATGACATCAAGGTCCCCTGCGTCGTAGACGAAGTCGCCCGCTCGGGGACGGATCATAGCCATGATTCCGATCCCCGACGTTTCCCGAGCCCTCCCCAGGGCACCCGCACTCGGAGTGGTGCCCCCCTCAATGAGATTGGCGCAAAGTTCAACCCTTTCGGCGCCGGCCTGAGCCGCCGCAGCGACCCCTTCAGCAGAATCAAGGCAGACCTCGACGAGGGGACGGGTCATTGGCCAGAGTCCATGGCAAAAAGGGCCTTCAGACCTCTTCGCCCTCCTCGAATTCACGAGATTCAGGATTCAAAGCCACCCATTCATCGAGAGACAACTGAACCTCACGCGCCTGGCTGCCTTTGTATTCGCCCAGGACGCCTTCCTCGGCCATGAGGTCAATCAGGCGGGAGGCCCGGGTATAGCCGATGGCAAACTTTCTCTGCAGAAGAGACGCACTTCCCCTCTGGGTGTCGATGATGAATCGAGTGGCGGCATCATAAAGTTCATCGACCGTGGTTGGATCCTTCCCGCTGCTGGATCGGCGCTGGATAAGTTCGGGCTCGTAGGTGGGACCGCCCCCTCCCCGAACAGCGTCCGTGACCACCGTCATTTCCTCGTCGCTAATAAAGGTGCACTGCCCCCGCACGACGTTGCTGCTATGGGGTGGGAGGAAGAGCATGTCGCCCTGCCCCAGTAACTGCTCAGCACCGTTGGTGTCCAAAATGACACGGCTGTCTATCTTGCTCGACACCATAAAGGCGATTCTCGCCGGCAGGTTCGCCTTGATCAGGCCCGTGATCACATTGGTGCTCGGTCTCTGGGTCGCAAGAATAATGTGGATTCCAACGGCTCGGCTCTTGGCAGCAAGACGGGTAATAGAACTTTCCACCTCCTTGGCCGACACCAGCATGAGGTCAGCCAGTTCATCCACCACAATCACGATAAACGGCATGGAAACGGGGAAGCCTTCTTCGTCCACAGCATCGCCAAACTTTTCACGAAGGCCTTCCTTGCCAATCTTGTTGTAGCTGTAGATGTTGCGGACCCCCGCTCCTGAAAGCAGTCGATATCGATCCTCCATCTTCGTTACCGCCCACTCGAGAATCCCCGGGGCACGTTTCATATCGCTGACAACAGGACAGGCAAGGTGGGGGATATTCTCGAACTGAGAGAGTTCGACCATCTTCGGGTCAATGAGGATCAACTGAACCTGCTCGGGTGTCCGTGTATAGAGCCAAGAACAAATGATGGTGTTCAGGCAAACGGACTTCCCCGAACCCGTAGCACCCGCGACCAAAAGATGGGGCATCTTGGCGAGGTCCACGATCATGGGACGGCCCGCAGCATTTCGTCCCAGAAAAACCGGGAGAGCAAAAGCGTTCTCTGTGTATTCGCTGCATTCCAGGAGGGGCTTAAATCGCACGGTCTCCCGGACAGGGTTGGGGACCTCGATCCCGATCGTGTTTTTCCCAGGAATCGGAGCCACGATGCGCACCGTTCGTGCTCTCAGAGCGATCGCGAGGTCATCTTCCAGGGAGCGCACCTTCTCCACCTTGATTCCGGGCGCCAACTCCATCTCAAACATTGAGATCACAGGCCCCTTTTGAATCTCCACGCTCTTGGCATCGACTTTGAAGGACAGGAGGGTCTTCTCAAGGACAACCGTCTTTTCTGCAAGGATCTCATCGAGTTCATCTTGGTCGACCGTCTCTTGGTCGTCCAAAAGATTGGCGCTGGGAAAAATGTATCTCCCCGGAGCACAGGCCTCGACTTCTTCCATGCCGTCGTCCGGATTGAGATCCGGGGGTTCCTCATCACTATCGGCTGTCACAAGCGGAACAGGAGGGTCGTCGTCCTCTGAGAGGCCCTCTTCCTCGCTCTCATCGTCCTCAGGCGCCTCGAGCAGGATTTCTTCCTCGTCTTCGTACATCTCCTCTACAGCAACCTCTTCTTCAATTTCTTGTGCTGCCTCTTCCAGCATCGACTCAGGAATCGAAGCTCCCTCTTCATCTTCAAGAACCTTGAAGGGGGCAAGGTCCTCTTCGGAGAGATTCTCTTCCAGTTCTTGGGCATCCGACTCTCCATATTCCTCCAAGAGTCGCTGGCGTTGCGTTTCGAGCAGCAAGGCCGCCTGCTCCCGCCTGGAAAGATTGCGGAGACGCCTGTCTTTGTAAACTCCGGCAGCAGCCACGCTTCCTTGGCGCAGCCACCGAGCCCCCGTGAGCACCGAAGCGGCCACATGCATATCAGTGGCCAAGATGAAGGTGATCGTCGTGAGGACCAGAAGAACGATCCGGGTCCCAATGAGGCCAAGCCCCCCGCCCGTCATGAGCCGATCGTTGACAAACTCTCCGACCACCCCGCCTGCTGGAAAAGCCCCGGCAGATCCTGAAAAGAAATGGGCGATGAGCGCACTGGCAGAAACAAGACACAACAGCAGACCCGACCCTCGAATTGTCGCGGAGTCCCTCTGCAAATCAAAAAAGAGCACCATCGACCACAAGCCTAAGCAGAGAACGATCAAATAAGCCGCATACCCGAAGGTGCCTAGGAAAAGTTGAGACAGGGCTTCTCCTGTCGACCCGCAAAGGTGTGATCCCCCATAGGAGCTCACGAAGGCTAAGAGAAGAAATAGCGTCGACCCCGCCATGGCGACCCCGCTGACCTCCTGCAATCGTCGGCGGCTCTCCCCCGTCAGCCTTGAAAAGAAACTCTTTTTACCCGCCGTCGCGGAGGCAGAAGCCTCCTTGAGACCTCTCCCAATCGCCCGGGCCATGCGTTTCGTTGAAAGCGCTGAACGGCCCCTTTGTTTTTTCTTCTTCTTTCGAGCCATGGGTGCCGTCACCACCTCCTGGACCGTCGATACGCTTTCACTGGTCCCTCTTTCCCCTCAGAACGAGCTTCCAGTCTACAAAATGCCCTTCGCATGAAAGAGGCATCCTGGCCCCCCTGCAAAGATCGATCAATGCCTTTCCGGCTATCAGGGCAACACCAACTCGAATCGCACCTAGAGAGCCCCCAGAGCAACAACCCCGTCAGGCCTTGTCCTCTTTCTTTGACGGCGCTGCTTCGGTTGGAGTCTCAACTCCTTGAATCATGCGATTTCGGAGTGCCTCAAGCAGTTCTGCCTCTTCGCTAGCACTCTGACTCGCAGCTTCGAGTTGTTCCATTTCCTCTTCAGAGAGATCGACGAGTTCAATCGCACCCGCTTCGATCTCCAGCATGGCGATATCGATGGGATCTTCCTCATCGGTCTCAACGAGCCTGGGCGCTCCACCCACGAGTTCTCGCACGCGCTTCTGCAGAAGCACCGCTAGGCGGAAAATCCCACCCGCCTTTTCGGAAAGTTCCATCACTCTAGTGTGATTCATATGTCACCTCTGTTTTTGTCCTTGATTGCGTCCCCTCAACCTTCGAGAGAAGCGTTTTCTTCTAGGCCAAGCAACTTCTTGATCTGTTCCACAGCCTGATCCACATCTTCGTTCACCACAATATGGGCACCTTCCAGCCGCGCCTGATTCATTTCTTCCTGCGCCCGTGCAAGCCGCTGGGCCACCTGTTGTTCATCTTCCGTTCCTCGGTTTTGTAATCGATGAGCAAGATCATCGATCGACGGTGGCTCGATGAAAATATACAGCAACCCAAGCCCAGTCGCCCGAAGATTGCTCGCGCCCACCACGTCCACCTCCATGATGTAGACCGCCTCCGGGTCACGAAGGCTGTCATCGACGTCCTGCCATGTCGATCCATAAAGATACCCGTTGCCGAAAACATCATTGGTTTCGACAAAAGCCTTCTCTTCCACCATCTTCAAAAACGTGTCGTGATCGACGAATCGATAGTCCTTCCCGTCCACTTCATCTTGGCGGGGGGGACGCGTTGTCACCGAGACACTGACCCGAACACGAGGATGCTTTCTCAGTTGATCAATGATACTGGTCTTTCCCGAGCCAGATGGCCCGGAAATCACCACGACTTGTCCTGTGGCCTGTGTCATTCGATATTCGCCGTCTGCTCCTGCAACTTTTCAATGCACGTCTTCATCGTGTCCGTGGCCTGTCATGCTAGAGGGAGTCAACGGATTATGCGCCGGGACGGCTCCCGGGTTTATCAAGGGATAGGCCCTCACGGCACTGCGGGCAATCATCAACCTCCCATGCCTGGGCGGGAACATCGAGGAGCGCCGTATAGGGCACGGAAAACGGTGAAGCGGCGGAGCGACAGACGAGACTTCCTACGGCCGCAACCGAAGCTTCCATCGACTGCAGCAGCGAAACCACTTCGGCAGCCGAGCCTCCTGTCGTGACAACATCCTCGACAACCACGACCTTGGCGCCTTGGGAAATCTCAAATCCTCGACGCAAGGTCATCGATCCATTTTTTCGCTCGGTAAACAGGCACGGCACAGCCAGGCACCTTGCAACCTCATGAGCGACAATGATCCCGCCAAGGGCAGGGCCCACCACGAGATCCGGTTTCTCACCATGGAGAAGATCCAGCAGTTTCCCCGCGAGGGCGGCCCCGGCCACTTCCGCTTCCCCTGGGTGGGCAAGCAGTCGAGCGCATTGAATGTACTGGTCGCTGTGCAATCCGGAACTGAGTCCAAAATGCCCTGAGAGGAGAGCCCCCGTTCTTTGCAAGGCCTCTCGCAACGAGCCTTCCGCGGTCGCGGAGGTCACTGGCCTTCTCCTTCGCCCGTTTCAGACGGCGCGGAGGCCGCTCCCCCGCCCGGACCCTCAGCATCGAGAACCACAACCGCAGAGTCACTCGACCGAATGTTGGTGATCAAAATGGCGATTAACACAATGCCCACACAGAGGTAGGCAGTAAATTTAGTGATGCCCTCCGCCTTCACTCCAAAAGTCTGTGCCCCCCCGCCCCCAAACGCTTCTGCGAGCCCGCCTCCCTTTCCTTCCTGGAGGAGAATCACTGCTGAGACAAGAATGCAGCCAAGGGTGAACAACACCCAGAGAATCGATTCGATCACGGTGCTTCTCCTATGAACCGGTAGCGGGTGAGTGCCTGAAAGGAATCCATATCAAGAGACGCGCCCCCCACGAGGGCTCCATCCACATCTGTGCACGCCATAAGATCAGAAATGTTACCTGGATTGACAGATCCTCCATACTGAAGGACGACACGATCAGAGACATCCTGCGAGAACATCTCGGAAAGCGACCCGCGAATCATAGCGTGTACTTCCTGAGCCTGTTCCGGGGTCGCCGTATGGCCGGTCCCAATCGCCCACACCGGTTCGTATGCCAAAGTGATCCTGGACGCGACAACCTCGCCATCTAGGCCTGCAACGCCACTTTCGAGATGGCCTCCCACCACCTCGTGGGTCCGACCGGATTCCCTCTCTTCGAGTGTCTCGCCGACGCAAAGGATGATGTTGAGGTCGGCGGAAAGAGCCGCCTCTGCGCGAGCCCGTACGTCCTCGTTTGTCTCTCCAAACAGATGGCGACGCTCGCTATGGCCCACAATGACGTGGGTTGCTCCCATTTCCCGAATCATCGGAGCGGCCACTTCACCCGTGAAAGCTCCTTTTTCTTCCGCATGGCAGGTCTGGGCCCCGACGACAATGCCCGTCCCCGACAACCTCTCCGCCACCTCTCCGAGATAGACGAAAGGAGGAAATACCCCCACGGTCAGGTCTTGGTAGCCCCCGCTCTGCTCGGACAGGCTCGTGCAAAACTCCTGCACCGCAGACCGATCCAGGTTCATCTTCCAATTACCGGCAATAAAAGGGCGTCGCATCAAAATTGTCCGTGAGTATTTGCCTAACTGAAGCTGTCCTAATGGCCAAGAGCTGGTTTGAGCGTCCTGGCTTCTCGCTTCTCAGGCTCCTCCGTCAATTCAGGCCGGACAAGATGTCGGCCACTCAACTCCGCAATACACTCGACCTCTTCGACAAGCGTTGCAAAGTCCTCAAAGTTCAAAGCCTGTGCAGCATCACAGCGGGTTGTCTCTGGACAAGGATGCACTTCCACGAGAAGGCCGTCTGCTCCTACAGCCACCGCCGCACGGGCAAGAGCCGGAACGAGGCTGTGATTTCCAGCGGCGTGACTCGGGTCCACGATCACCGGCAGGCCCGTCCTCTCTTGCAGCCATGGAACAACCGCAAGGTCCAGCATGTACCGCACATGATGGTCGCTGGTCTTCACGCCGCGCTCGCAAAGGATGACTTGGTCATTTCCCTCCTTCAGGATGTACTCAGCGGCCAAAAGCCATTCCTCGGCATCCGCCGCCATGTGGCGCTTCAAGAGAATCGGCTTGCCCAGGCGTGCGACCTCGATGAGGAGGGGGACATTTTGCATGTGACGTGCGCCAACCTGGACTCCATCAACCATGTCGCCAACCATGGAAACCTGGCGGGGGTCCGTCAGTTCTGTGAAGAAGGGAAGGCCTACCTCTTTCGCCGTCGCCATCATGGTTTGGACGGCTTCCAAGCCTCCACCCTGAAAACTGTGTGGAGATGTCCGGGATTTGAAAGCGCCACCTCGAAGAGCGGCGGCCCCACTCGCTCGCACTCCCTCGGCGGTTGCCATGAGGATTTGACTATCTTCGATCGTGCATGGACCCGCGACGACAGAGATCGACCCGCCTCCGAATCGCGCATTCCCCACGGTGATTGCCCGCGAGCCGCTTATCTTCGTTCCATCAACAAGGGGGGTCTTCGTATCGAGTGAAACAACCCGCTCGACCCCAGGGATGCGACCGATCGCATCTTTTGGCACGGGGCAAGCGTCTCCTTGAACGACCAGCACGATGCGATCACCCAGGGTTGATTCCTCTGCCTCGACCCCGAGGTTTTGGAGGACAGTACAGACGGACTGACGCTCGTTCGGACCAGCGTCCAAAGGCAAAAGTATAATCACTAAAACAGCACCCCAAATGCGTCCGCGGGAAAGCAGATTCGGCCCGACATCAAGTGCCTTACCCTACGACATCACCCCGGGGGCCGGCAACGGGTGGAGGAGAGGTGAAACACGACCAAAGGACGGTCTCAACCATTCCAGTAATCGTCCTCCATGGCCTGGCGCTGTGCCTCCTCATACTCTTCGGGATCTAGGCCATAATCCACGGCCATTCGCCGAGGGTCCCAATAGGCCTGGAGAGGCCTCAGTGTCACCATCGAGTGTCCCTCAGACGATCCCATTCGCCAAACCACCGTACGAAAACTCTGACGGCGAATGGGTGCTCCGCTTTCCTCCTCATCCGGCATGTGCTCGGCGATCAACACGCGAATGGTGAAAACCTGGCTGCTCGTCGTGAAAAGCGACGTGAAGTCATTCTGAATCGGTGAATCGAAGGTGGGCTCAATCCCAAATTCATCCTGAATCTTCTCCCACAGATTGTTGGGATCTTCGAAGACAAAGCGAGTGATGTCCTCGTCTTCCTCCTCAACCATAGACTCACTCCCCTCTTCACCCGCTGTCTCTGTGTCGGACCCACCACCAAAGGAATTGAGGAGGGAAGAGGCCTCCTCTCCTAGAGCTTCGTATTCATCAATCTTCTTTCGAAACTCGACAATTTTCTCCAGATAGGAGGTCGGGATTTCATCGGCGGCCATGGCCCTGAGTACCGCCAGGGGTGCCGTATTCAAGTTCACAAGGCCGTCATTCGTCGGATTGGCTGTCGTCCCCTCCTCCGACGTTCCTCCTTCTTCCTCCTCCGCATCTGCCACCTCAAAGGGGCTCTGCGCAAAGGGGTCTTCTTCGACAGGCTCAGGCTTTAACTCGAGGTGAGTCCAGATCGTGAGGTACTCAAGGAGCCCGGGGAAAAACACCTCTTCCTCGATGAACCCATAAAGGTGAACAGGTGCCACACCTTCAAGCATGGAGAGTTCAAGTAACGTCAGAGGAAGGTGCTGCTCATCTTCAAATGATGACGGCTCCTCTTGGAGTTCATCTTGGGCGTTGGTCTTCTTGAGAACAGGTGTGGGAACGGGGTCCACATAGCCGCGATTCCCCTCCACCCAGTCTTCCAGTCCACTAAGAACGAAGTCTGCTTCTGGTATTCCAAAATCATTGCTCGTCCCCTCAAACACTTCGTCGAGAAGACGCATGAGCATTTCCCGGCGTCGCTCCCTCTCCGATTCGTCCTCTGCAAACATTCCAAGGAGATTGATCTTTCGATCTTCGTCCACCACCTCAACCACAATGTGAAGATCGCCTCCCATGACGGGAATCAAACTTTCAGAATGAGCCCATTCATCCAACTTGCTGTCGGTCGAGGCCGTGAGGTCTTCACTCGCAGCCTCCTCTTCCTCGATTCCCTCGGCCGTATCTCCTCCCGTTGCATCGCGCTCGACATCCATGAGTAACGTCGCCACGGCATCTTGAACTGCGGCTTCAGCCAGCCTCCGATAGCGCGTCCCTTCCACATAGGCCGCGACATGGTCCATTTCCACGACAGCCATGTATTTCACCTGGGCAACCACCACAAGCAAAACCATGAGAACCAACAAGGAAAGGAGCAGAGACGCACCTCTTTCACCGCGCCTGGAATGTTCCCGCTGACAGCGGTGAGGGCGGTGGGAAAAGGGGGCCATATCGAATTCCTGCGTTTTTCGTGCAATGCCAATTGGGGAGTCGTTAGACGGCTTGGGAGGCAAATCTGTTCCCACTCCTTCCCTAGTGTACCGGCCCGTGGTGGACCCGGCCCGTCTCGGCTCTATGATTCCCCTCGTGGTTGATCTTTCCATCGTCATTCCAGCATTCAACGAAGCCGAGGCCATCGGCCCTTTTGTCGATGATCTCGTCGGCTGTCTGGCCAGCAGTAAAATCGCACACGAGATCATCCTGGTGAATGATGGGAGCACTGACGGAACCGGTGAAACAATCCATGATCTCGCCGAGCGACATGACACCGTCAGGGCCCTGTCTCACGGGACAAACCGTGGATATGGCGCGTCACTCAAGAGCGGCATCAAAGAGGCCGGCGCCGAGATCATCGCGATCACTGATGCGGATGGGACCTATCCTGCCGACAGGGTTGCAGGCCTGTATCAGAACCTTCAGGACGGCAAGTTTGACATGGTGGTAGGGGCCCGCACGGGAGATGAGGTGCACATCCCTTTAATTCGGCGGCCCGCCAAGGCTCTTATTGGGTGTCTCGCCAATTATGTTTCCGGGACAAAAATCCCAGATTTGAACTCGGGACTCCGAGTGTTTCACCGTGACGCAGCCATCGAGTGTTTCCATCTCATTAGTGATGGTTTCAGTTTCACAACGACCATCACCTTGTCCTTCATTGCCCGTCACCGTTCCGTCGAATACATCCCCGTCGACTACGGTCACCGAACCGGGCGAAGTAAAATTCACCCGATTCGAGATACCTTGAATTTCTTTGTTCTCATCGTTCGCACGGCTGTCTTTTTTCAGCCACTCAAAATTTTTGCACCGACAAGCCTTCTTCTCACCGCGGGCGGCATCGCCTGGGGGGTCGTCCAAATCCAACGGGACGGGGGTATCGGAGACGCGCCGGTCCTGCTTCTGGTGAGCGCTCTGCAGGTCTTTCTCGTGGGTTTGATCGCAGACATGATTAGTCGGCGCGGCTGACCCTCCCGCTCCGATTCGGCATTGCCTCCGTCCTCTCCCCGGACCAAAAATACCCCCTCTGATAGAGTGAGCGTTCTACGTCCCTCTTTATTTTGAGAAGGCCTTGCGGGTGATCACTGTCGACACAGATCTCGAGCAAAAAACGAGGGTTTCAAAACGCCACTCGCGCGCTCTATTCATCCTGCGAAAGATGCCCACGGTTTGCGTCTTTCTCATGTGCCTCGCAGCAACCGTCGCGACTCAAGACAAGCCCCCAAGCACCCCCCTCGCCCAGCGCTTTGCGGAAGGGTGGCGATGGCGCTCCATCCACCCCGTCGACAATTTTCGGTTCGTCACACTCACCGGAACAGTCAACGGGCTGCAACTCACGAGCAATCGCGGCATTCACCACTACAACAACGGGGCATGGGACCTGGAGTTGGAAGCCTGGCACCCTCTTCACGCTGCATGGACTGACGTTTCATTCATTCATCTCATCGGCTCCTTAAAAACAGACGCCGGGATCTTGTTGGTGTCCAACCAGTCGGTCACATCCATTACCAATGACGGGGAACGAAAAGTGCTCTTTGGCGAGGGAGTTGACGCCTCCCTCAATCTTCACGGACAAGCCACCCAGAACGGGTTGATCACCGCAGTGGCACGACTCGACTCGGAACACCTCGTCGTTGCCATCCAGGATGGGCTCTACACGGCTTCGATGTCGGAAATAGAAATCCTGACACGTTCTCCGTCAGGAGCCGGCCCAATCGTTGGAATGACACGAGATTCCGATGGGGTGTTTTGGCTCTCCACGAGATCGGCGCTCTGGCGCTGGCCGGGAAAAGGAAGTTGGGAACGCCTGTCTGTTAGCCCTGACGTCGCTCCCGTCGGCAACATGCCTTTCGTCCTCGCCCAAAATGGGCGTGCATGGTTTCTTCCTCACCAACGACAAGGCCCTCAACGCCTCCTTCACTGGGATGGTCACAACCTCGCCGAGTTGGATTCGGGGAAACTTCTCTCTGGCCTGACGGATGCAATCCTCGCCCCCGACGGGACGTTGGTCGCAACATCTCCAACCAGAGGGCTCCAAGTCTGGGAAAATCATCGTTGGAGCATGGTCGACCCATCCCCTCCGTCCTCTGGCTGGACAGCGGGCCCTGAACAGCTTGCATGGTCACAACACCATCTCGCGGTCCTTTCCTCCGATGGCGAATTGCGCATCTGCGATACCGGGTCGCGTCGATGGAGCCGCGCCGAGGCTGACACTGTTGGCCTGATGAGTTCCATCCACGCCATCTCGCCTGCACGAGAAGGGGGACTCTGGCTCGGCACCGAAGAGGGCCTCGCCCGTTTCAAGGATGGGTATGTGGAGATGACAACGCTTTCAGGTGATGATCCCAATGGGCCCATCGGAACCATTACGTCCGTCGTGGAGGACAACCAGGGCCAGGTCTGGGTCGGGAGTCAGCAAAACTTTCGAGGACTCCGCCGCTATGAAATCGCCAATGATGCGTGGCACCAGGTGTTCAGCCTTGAGGGGCCAGAGTTCCTTTCTGTCCGAGATCTTGTGGTCCTCTCCGATGGCACCCTTATTGCAGCGGTGGTTCGGCCCGGTCAGAGTTTCGGGACGAGCATTGAAGTCGGCTCCGAGCCCGCCATGGGCGGCATTGCCTGGTTTGATGGGACAAACTGGCACCGCGTTGAGTCCGTTGACGGCTTAGCCCTTGGCGAATGCACTGACCTCTCCGTCTCGACCAACGGTTCGGTCTGGGCCGCCACGGCCTCGGGAATCCTTCATTGGGTTGCTGGCCAATGGACCCGGATGACACTCCCTCCGGCAATCCCTCCTCCCGTAGCCATCCACATCGATCAAGATCAATACCTCTGGGTCGGCTACGGGAATAGCCAGCAAGGCGTCCACCGCCTTTCCATGACAAACAAGCGAGGTCGAATCGACGCGTCATGGATGGAGGCCTATGCCACCGAGTTTGCGCAGGTGTCGTCAGGCAAGATCTACTTCGCGTCCATGTTCGGCCTGCACTATGCAGACAAAGCAACACCCGGAGTGACGTTTGCTGTCGCAGACCTAGGCTCCCTTCGCAGCGCCTACACCGCGATGGAAAGCGACAGCCAGGGCGGACTGTGGCTTGGCGCCCAAGCAAGCGGCCTGTTTCACTTCACGCCAGAAGACACTGTCCCACCCATTCTCCTCGGCCTCGACTGGACCTACCCCGGCTCCGAGGGCGACGTCACCATTTCCTGGCAAGCCACTGACAGGTGGCATGATACCCCGCCGGAAAACCTCCAGTTTCGCTATCGAGTGACGACTGCCGACGCGTTTAACTCCAGCGATACATGGTCACCCCCTCTTCAAGGAGTTCGTTCCCTTTCCTTGCACCATCTCAGCGCGGGGTCTCACATGGCGGAAGTGCAGGTTTTCGACATGGCGGGAAACACAACCACGGCGGTGCTGAAAGATCGGATTGATGTTCCTCTGCCCTGGTACATGCATCCTGTCGTCCTGCTTCTCGCCTGCCTTGCATTCTTGTCTCTCGTCAGCGCCCTTGTGTTCTGGGTCCGACACAATCGAGTGCGCCTAGAAAGTCGCGCCCTCCTTCTTGAAGCCCAAGAAGAAGAGCGGCGAAGGCTTTCTCGAGAACTTCATGATGACCTTGGGCAATTACTCACCGCGACACGCATTCGCCTTGAGCAAGCCGCTGGAGCCCGACGCGTTCCCCAACGAAATGAGGCGATCCGTCATGCTCTCGACGCCACCGTCAAGTCACTCGAGAGAGTACGCCGTATTTCTCGCCTTCTCAGGCCTCGTGTCCTCGACGAAATCGGCCTCAAAGAAGGAATCCATTCCCATCTTGATGAAGTGGAAGCGGGGGGTGAATTCACTCTCGAACGAATTTTCGACTTTGAAAATTCAGATATCCCTCCCAAAGCGGAAACCCACCTCTACCGAGTCGTCCAAGAAGCCTTGAACAATGTCAGCAAGCACGCTCAGGCCAATCACGTGAAGATTTCCCTCCGCAGGAACCAGAATGCACTGGAATTAGAGATTGCCGATGACGGAAGGGGATTCGACTCGACTCAGGACTCCGACATCATGGGACTAGGACTCCGGGGAATGGGTGAACGCGCCAAGCTGATGAACGCTTCTTATGACATCAGTTCCAAGTTGGGAAAAGGAACCATTCTCCAGGTGGCAATCCCCCTTGAGAAAAACCTACCCTCCGAAACCGTGCCAGATCTCGAACAAGAAGAAATACACGCCGACAATGAACAGGAACAACCCTCTTAGAGAAACCTCGTGATGTCGAAAGACTTGAGTGACAAGCATGCTTTGGTTTGCGGGGCCTCTTCGGGTATCGGGAGAGCCGCTGCGATTGCCCTTGCTCAACGCGGTGCTGCAGTCACGGCCCTGGCTCGCCGAACAGCATTGCTGGAAGGGCTCCTTCCAGAACTTCTCGACGCCGGGGCAAGCGCCGCTCAAGCCCTCACTGCGGACTTAGACAACAGGGAAGAACTTGTTCCTGTCATTGATTCGTTTCTTGCCGATCACGGCCCCTGCCACATCCTCGTGAACAACACCGGCGGCCCCCACTCCGGGCCCATCCTTGAGGCAGAAGACAGCGACTTTCTTATCCCCTTTGGACGGCACATTCTGGCCAGCCACCTGCTCGTCCGTCGGCTTCTTCCGGGGATGGTGGAGGCAGGATACGGAAGGATTGTGAACGTGGTGTCGATCTCTGTCCGAGAGCCCATCCCCAACCTCGGGGTGAGCAATACCATCCGAGGAGCCATGGCCTCCTGGGCTAAATCCGTCTCTCACGAACTTCCCCCCGGGATTACGATCAACAACGTCCTGCCTGGATTCACCGATACAGAGCGACTCGGCGAACTCGCTTCCGCACTTCACCAAAGCACGGGTAGATCCCTCGAAGACATCCGGGAGGAGTGGATCACACCGGTGCCGGAAGGGCGGCTGGCTTCTCCCCATGAAATCGGAGAAGCCATCGCCTTCCTCGCTTCCCCGACGGCCTCCTACGTCCGCGGAATCAGCCTTCCGGTAGACGGAGGGCGCCTCCGCGTCATCTAATCCGGCCCCTCGGCCTTAACCGATCACGCCCGAAGCGAGAAGCAGCAGAACGACCATCGCCGTCGCGGCCAGAGCGAGCACCATCACAGCGCCGGCAGCCATATCTTTAACTGCCTTGATGGCGTCGTGTTTTTCGGGGTGAAGATGGTCGGAGAGTCGTTCGATCGCAGAGTTCATCAACTCAGCCGCCAAGATCGCTGCGGCAAGTGCTATCACGAGACCCCACCAAACAAGGTCGGGTTTGAGCCATGCCAAAAACCCGCAGACGAAGACAAGCCCCACCACCTCAATCCGAATGCTTACCTCTGAGCGCCAAGCCTCCCGTAGGCCAGAAAAAGCAAAACCCGCTCGGCGCCACTGGTTCTGCCCCTTCATGAGGGAAATCCATCGAGAGAAGTCGCGTCGTTCGTCATCGCATTATTTTTCCTTCAAATCAGCGGCATCTTCAATCGTTCTACTTGAGCGACGTCGCCATCCAACGACAAGGCCAAGGCAGAGAAGTATCACCCCCAGGCGAGTCACGGTCGTTCCTTGCTGAGAACTCTCCGGATCATAGTGAAATACGACCCTGCTCTGCCCTGCGGGGACTTGCACAGCCCTAAAAGCAAAGAAGGCCGGCGACCACTCGACACGTTCACCATTGACTGTGACCTCCCACCCGGGGAAGGCCGTGTCCGTGACGCACAGCCATCCCGGCGCATCCGTCACGCAGTCCATCTCCACACGATCAGATTGACGCAAAATCTGCGTCACCTGGTGTTTGGATATTTTCGGTTTTACAGCCACTTCGCCCCCCTTGCCAGGAGCCGACATGGGAGAAACACCTTCATTTTCAACGGCAATGAGATTCTTCCAATCAAGACGCTCCCGATACTCCTTCGAGAGGGCAAGAGCGACGTGATCGAGATGCTGGCGAGCCAAACGAAGAGGGTGGCCATCCTCCTCACGAGCTGGCGGAGACAGGTAGTCCGTAATCGAAGCCGCTTCGGGAACAAAAAACGCGCGCGTCCGAGGGCCCGTATAGCGATGGAGAACGACCCCGCCGGTCTCCACCACCTTTTCAACAGGGGCCCCGACAGGGGGAATCCAGGTCGCCGGCCCCAGGATGAACGCAACATCCAGAAGGGCAAAGAGGGGGTGCGACACATCGAGGGTTTCTCCTGGATGCACGGCCCGCTCTGGTGGTGGTCGAAGCATGGTGAGAAAACGATCAAAACGCTCCACGCCCAGCGCGTCATAGGCTCGAACATCCGACAACCCATAGACCGATGCTGTGTTGGGCGGGAGGAGATCTCTTCCGACCGACCAGATTCTGAATCCACCTGGGTCTTTGGCCGCCTCCATCTGGAGTTGCTCCAGCACGGGAGGAGCGGGGTAAAGAAGGTCCCCAGGTGCCGTCGGGTTAAAGCCTCGGGCAAAAAGAAGAGCGTCCGCCGTCACCACGGCCAGTCCAACCCAGGCGAGAGCGCCTCGCTCTCTCTTCCCGAGAGTCCCCCATGCGAGAACCCCCAGCGCCAGCAGGCCTAAAACCCAACGTTCTTTCCCCGCAGGCTGGCCAGGCTGATAGCGCAGAGCACGATCCTCAATGAGCAATGACCTGTCTTCATCCTCCAGCGTCACCCTGAGCCACACCGCCCCTCCCTCAAAGGTCTGCAGGTCACCATCCCAAGAAAAACCGCACCGGTCCGCGAAGGGATGGGCGCGAAGCGTTGGGGGAAGGGCCATCTCAGGTGAACCCATGTCCTTCGCATCGACGTGCTGCACAACACGTCGTCCAGCCTGTACCAGTTCAATCACCACGTTCGGTCGAGTCGCCCCAGTAAGAGCCCACCCTCTCACGGCAACCCTGTCTCCCTGACCCAAAACGTCGGTCACGGGAACAACACCTCCACCCAGCCCCATGGCGGTAAAACTCGGAACTTCGGTCCCTGGAAAAGGTGTAGCACCCTCTTCGATCAAAGATTCTTCGATTCCATGGGGGACGAGAGCGTCCATAAAGGAGGACATGGGCAGCAGGGGTGCGACAGCAAACCCCGCCATCAAGGGAAGGCCAAGGCGCCAAGAGCATTGGATCGGTCGCCGGCCTTGGATTTTTCCTGTGAGCAAATCGAGCCCAAAAGCCGCGAGAATGGATCCCGCAAAGGCCATCCAGAGCATGAGACGGTTGTTGTGGCTGACGTTGAGCAGGGGCAACCGGTTCACAAGGGGTCCGAGGAGTGGAACTTGGTAGGCAATGATGAATCCGAGGGCCCATAACCACTTCACCGCTCCCAGGCCCTTGTTTCTCAACGGACCACACACTGCGGCAACAAAGGCGAGACCAAGAGTGAGCAGGCCAATATAGGCGCCGTTACATTCCAAATAGGATCGAAGTCCCGCGAAGGGCACTCCTCGGGCCGGAACAGGGTGGCCATAACTATCCGGGTGAACGAGGAGACGGAAAAACGGTGACAGACCCAGAGAGTCTGCGAGTGCGATTCCTCCGGCAAAGATCAACGCAAGAAGTGCTGCCCCTCCCCAGCACGCACTCCCCCACTCTTCCGCATCAAGCGTGGATCGACCAACCTTCAATCCCAGGCCAACAAGCCCCGCCAGGATCAGCCACCCTCCTCCCTGCTCCCAAGGGATCCGGCGCCAGACATCGGAGTAACTCACTCGATTGGCGTAGGCCGTTGATTCACCGAGGTACTCCAAGAAAGGCACAAGTTGAATCCCCGCGACAAGGAGGCCCACGACGGCCCAACCGGCAAGACCCAGCCATGCTTTCCGCCCCTCTTCACCCCTTCCAAGGGTGCGCAGCGTGACAAAGAGGCCGACAGCAAGTGATACATGGAGTGCTGTTTCCACGTGCCCCGAAAGCAGCATGGCCCCCACCAATCCCGCCCAGACCGGACCATCCCACCATCGAGTACCCTTCTCCACCCTCTCCTGCGCAAAGAAAAGGAGTACGGGGAGAAACATCGAAACGGAAGCCTGGGGCCATCCCAGCCACATCCAGTGAAAGCCGGAGAAACTAAATGCTGTGGCAGCAACGAGAGAGCCCAGCACGGACGCGCCCAGGGCTCGGGCAAAGAGAGCGGTAAAACACGCCGCCACCACCACCTTGAGAAGAGCCGCCAAAAGAAGTGCCGTCTCGAAAGAGCACAGACGATGGAGCCAGGCCACGGGAGAGTAGAGCGCGCTCTGAAGATTGGCAGCAAAGGGCTGCCCCGCAGCAGCGCGCTCGTTCCAAAGCACCCCTTCCCCGGAGGCCCACCGTTCTCGTGCGAGAGAGAACCAGGGCTGAAACTGGGTCACCTGATCACTCAGGGTTGGATTCCCCGGAGCGAAGCCCTCTTCTGCCAAAACCCGCCATGGTTCATGGACGAGCAACATATCGCTCGGAGACAACACCTCATTTCCAACGATGGCGGGCCAAAACAGCAAGGCGAGCAAAACTGCCGCCCCAGCGGTAGCCAGCATTCCGGTACGTAGGCGGGAATGAGAGGCGACGGTCACCGCAACATTCTACGAACCCCAGGCACCCGGTTCCGAGTGACCTTGCTGCCATGTTCCCCGGCGAGGGAAATAAAAATAAGTTGCCTGCGCGAAGACGCGACGCAAGGGCTGGCGTCAGGTCCTTTGAATCGCCCCGTACCCCTCATTCACCGTTTACCACCCAGCAAACGACGACGGAGGAGACAATGCCAAGGATTCTCGGAACCAAAAACCAGATCTGAACGGCGATCACCACGCAGGCAACCTTCCGTAGAATACACCCCTTCAACAATCCGTGGGGCTTTTCAGGAGATTCTCGCCGTGACCGTCGAATCAACTTCGCCAATACACGCCTTCGAAACGACAAATCCAGCCACTGGAGAAGTCCTTTCAAAAATCACTATCAGTCAGACAGAAGACGTTCATGCCGCCGTCGCAGCAGCACGTCACGCACAGCCAGCATGGGCAGCTCAAGGCATCGCGGCACGAATCGATGCTCTTGAAAAAGTCGCGGCACGCTTCGAAAACCAAGACCTCCTCGACAACATCGCCCAGCAGATCACCGCCGAGATGGGCAAGCCCGTTGAACAGGCTGGACGAGAAGCTGCCGCCGTCGCCCCCGGTATCCGACGCCTCGGGCAAGCCTGTGCCGAAGCCCTGGAGCCCGAGCAGGTGGAAGAAGGCGAGACCACGAGCCTCATCACTCGAGAGCCGCTTGGAGTCGTCGCTGCGATCACACCCTGGAACTTCCCTTTGGGAATGGCCAAGGAGGTCATCGTGCCGGCTCTTGTGGCCGGCAACACCGTGGTCTTCAAACCCTCAGAAATTACACCTCTGTCCGGCGAGGCTTTTCTTCGGCCCTTTGTGGAGGAGTTGCCAGCCGGCGTGGTGCAGTTGGTGCAGGGCCTCGAAGAAGCCGGTCGCGACCTAGTCGCGGCTGACATCGACATGGTCGGATTCGTAGGAAGCGTCACTGCCGGACGACACATCATGGCGGCCTGTGCTCCCTCCTTGAAACGCATCGTCCTCGAGTTGGGCGGCAAAGACCCCATGATCGTCTGCGAAGGGGCGGACCTCGAAGCGGCCGCTGATTTTGCAGTCCGAGAGTCCATGCGGAATACGGGTCAGGTCTGTTGCTCCGTGGAGCGGATCTATGTGGAGCGCTCGGTGGCCGAAGCCTTCACCGACAAGGTCGTCGAAAAAGCCAAGGAGGTCACCTTTGGCGACGGACAGGACGACGTGTTCATGGGTCCCATGGCGCACAAGAGCCAGAGAGACAATGTTCTCTCCCAGATCGACGACGCCACATCCAAGGGCGCCGACCTTCTCTACGGAGGGAAGGCCGCTGATCGCCCGGGCTGGTTCATGCTGCCCACCGTGATTACCAACGTTGACGAGTCGATGGACATTTTGCGGGAAGAGACCTTTGGTCCCGTCGCCACGATTCGCCCCGTCGACAACGTGGAGGAGGCCGTCCACCTTGCCAATGCTTCAGAGTTTGGACTCGGCGCTTCCGTTTGGACGTCTGACAATCAATCTGGCTGCAAGGTGGCTTCTCAACTGGAGTCAGGGCAGGTGGGCGTCAACCGGGGCCTTGGTGGAGCCGGCGACCCTCCTTGGTGCGGTGCCAAGCAGAGCGGCTTTGGTTTCCTTGGAAGCGCAGACGGATATCGGCAGTTCACACGCCCACGCACTCTCTCCTGGAACAAAGAATGACCGGCGAAAACCCTCCTTCACAAAACACCAAAGATCGCCCCGCAGAGTGGCTGCCCGTCGAGGAGTCATCCACGTGGTACGAGGATGGTCTCCGTTTTGAATGTCAGGCCTGCGGGAAGTGCTGCCACAACCACGGAGAGGGTTACGCCTTCGTCTACTCCTCTCGGCCCGAACGAATCGCGATTGCGAAGAAACTCAATCTGAGTCTGAAGGCCTTAGAAGAAAAATACTGTGAACGGGTCACGGGAGGCTGGTCCTTCAAGTCCCGAGGAGATGCGTGCATTTTCCTGAACAAAAACAATCAATGTTCCATTTACTCCCTGCGCCCCTCTCAATGCCAAACTTTCCCCTTCTGGCCGGAACTCCTTGAGACCCAAGACAGGTGGGAGCGAGATGTGGCATCATTCTGTCTCGGTGTCGACCAAGGCCCTCTCCACGAGGCCCCCGAGATCCAAAATTATCTCGATCAATCCAACCCCTAGGCCCTCTGCACGACAAGCGACTTCCTTCTTCACAGGTTAAACGTTCCACAATGTCCACCATTCGTCATCTCTCTGCCGAAGACGTCAAAAACCTCATGCCATCCATGCAGGAGGTCATCGACCTCGTTGAAGAGGTACTTCGACAAATCGGTGATGGCTCTGCCCGCGATGACATGAACATGGCGGCGAGCACCGACGAGGACACGCCCTCCATCCAATTGAATGACGCAGAGACGGGATCTTCTCGAGCCGTGATGGATGCATCTCACATCACGACAGCCCGAGCAGGCGCCTGCACTGCCATCACTGCCCGGCAACTTGCCGATCCCAACAGCGAAGTTCTTACGATCATCGGATGCGGAATCCAAGGGAAGGCCAACCTTGAAGCTCTCCTCGCAGTCTTTCCCGGAACGGAGCGGATGCTCTGCTACGACTCGGATGTTCAGAGGCAGGAGGCCTTTGCCGACGAAATGATGACGACCTTCGATTTGGCCTCCATCATTCCTCCAGAACCCCAAGAAGCTGTCGAGGGTGCACAGATTCTCGTGACCGCAACCTCCGACCCAAGCGCCCCAAAACCCTTCATCGAACCCGACTGGATCCAAGAAGGCACTCTTTGTGTCGCGCTCGACTTTGACACGGCCTTTACAAAAGAGGCCTTTACCGCCGCCAGTCGCCTCGTTGCAGACGACATCGGTCAGTATGAAACCTGCCGAGCAGAAGGCCACTTTGCGGACGGTCGAGTGCCGGATGCTGACCTCCCCTCCATCCTCTCGGGGAAGGCCCCCGCGAGAGGAGATGACAACCCGACAGTTCTCGCTGTCCATCTCGGCATGGAAGCCCTCGATGTCGCCCTCGCCACCCACATCCTTGACCGCGCCGAGCGTGAGGGGTGTGGGACAGAACTCCCCGCATAGTTCACCTGAGTTAGGACGATGACCGATTCTCGCACTCTCCTGATCATCCCGACCAAGAACGAGCACCAGACCATTCACCGGGTCATGGAGGAGGTCGTTGCCCTTGGGATCGATGATCTCCACGTCCTCGTCGTAGATGATGACTCCATTGACGGAACTTGGCGAACCTATGGCACCCGGTGGGCTGCGGACAGCGAACATCACCACCTGTTGAGACGGTGCGGTCCTCAAAAAGGCAGAGGTTACGCGCTCCGCGAGGCCTATCAGTGGGCCTTGGATCATGAGCCTGGCTATGACTTTGTCTTAGAAATGGCCGGGAATACAACCGACGACCCCAGCGTCCTCCAATCCATGCAGGAGGCTCTTTCCAGTGGATCGGATGTGGTCATCGCCGAGCGGGAGCAAGGCGGCGAACCTTCCACAGAGGGCCCTCGGAGGACCCAGACCCTGGCCCGCATGGCAACGGGTGCCCCCGTCCACGACATCGAGAGTGGATTCCGGGGTTATCAGAGGGAAGTCCTTGAAGCCATCCTTCCTCGCCTCAAGGCCACCAGTCACGGCATCAAGGCGGAGGTCCTCGCTGCCGCGACCCGAAGGGGCTTTACCGTAACCGGCATCCCGGTAGCGTCCCGCCTTCTACCTGACGACGGCTACGCCCAGGGTGGAAACGCGTCTCCCCTCCAACTCCTGACCCTCTGGGTTCGTCGACTGTTCGGCCTCGTCTAAGGCCCCTGCCGGTCCAGCCCCTCTCAAGAGCCAGAGGCTTCAACTTCTTGGCTTGTTGAAACCGGTTCAACCCGATCTGCTTCCATGTCCTTGCCATTCTGATGGAGAATGAGGCCCACCCCCCGGCCTTCTCCGTCGAGTTCGAAGGTGATGGCCGCATCAACAACCCTGTAGTGAAACTTGAGAAGAGCCTCGGGAAAAATTCGAACAGCCGACTGCCCCGTCAATTGAGCTGTGAGAAAGTCGCCCTCTCGTTTCACGCGAAGCCCGAACCCCGGGAAAAAAGCATATTCGCCCACGAGGCGATCCAAATCCTCTGGTGCGATTTCCAGCGTCATGGGAAGGTCCAGGGGGCCGACAGGCCGTCCCGCGAAGAGATCCAAGAGCCGCCATCCGATGCCATCCACCACCCCGGTGCTGGCATTGGTGAGAATCACAACCACCGAATCGGATTCCGGCTCCACTCCGAGAAAAGCATGGTAGCCCCCAGTCTGCCCTCCGTGCTGCCACACCGTCAGATCTCGAGAGATGTGCCATCCCAGTCCCATCCAAACTTCTTCGCTAACTTCCCGGCGGGGTACGAGAGTCGCGGCAAAACTCGGCCGAAGGGCGCTTGCCTTCGATGGGAGATCTCCTAAAAACCCTCGGCCAAACGCCAAGAGATCCTTCGCAGAGGAACGAATGCCTCCGGCACCCACGAGAGACGCGAGGGCCCAGGGCTTGGCGGCATTCCCGTCGCCGTCATGACCGGGCGCGAAACGACCCTTGATGAGCGGGTTAAGAATCACTGTGGTGGAAGACAGCCCCATGGGATTCCAAATCCATTCCCTTGCCAGAGCCTCGTATTCCTCGGGTCCGCCTTCGGTCTCCTTCGCGACCCGCGAAAGGACGTGGCCGAGCAGTCCCACGGCAAGATTGCTGTATTCATAGGATTCCCCGGGTTCACGACCGAGCTCATGGTCCTTGAGAAAGGCCTGAAGCAGTTCAATGTCGTAGTCCGCGTAGGGATCTTCCATGTCTGCCCAGGTCATGTTGTCAGGTAGCCGTGGCAGTCCGGAAAAGTGCGTGGTCAAATCGAGAAAAGTAATCGGCCGTTTTTCTCCAGCGGGCATCCCCACATCTTATGGCAGCCATTCCTCCACGGGATCTTCCAGCGTGACATGCCCCCTCCGTACGGATTCTGCAAGAAGGACAGCCGTAAAGACCTTCGAGATGGAGCCAATTTCATAGAGCGTATTCTCGTTCGGGGTGCGCCCGTCTGCAGCGGAAAAGCGACCAACTCCCACGAATCCCGTTTCATCCCCCGACGACCACCCCACCACTAATCCAGGAACGCGACCACTCAACACCATGGAGAGTGCCATGGTCTCCACCCTTTCTTTGAGCGAGTCGTCCCGTGAATCCCACTCACAGCCGAAAAGCCCGGAGAAGGCAATCAGCACGACGAGGCCGACGACTCCCCGGCGATATCTCAATTGGTGAGAGGTTGTCATGAACATGGCCCTAGGGTTAAAGCGAGCGAGGGAGAGGGTACTGTTTCCGCCATTGAGTCACGAAAGCGCCATCCGTACTTCTTCTT
>JAZALG010000006.1:0-11906 GCA_036229545.1 Planctomycetota bacterium
CCCTTGTGGCGTTGTGCGGCGTCGCCCTCGGCATATACCTCGCCATAGAAGTTCATCCGTCAGCCGCTCTGAATTCGCGGCAGTTCCTCTTCCGCCAACACCCCAATTTCCTGGCGCCCTTCTATGCCGTACACGCACTCATCGCACTGGCCCTTGCTGTGTCTCGGTCGGGGAAATCACGCTTATGGATTCTGGCAGTCGCCCTTCTGCTGACAGCCACGTTCATGACCGACAGCAATACGGGGATGGCTGCACTTGCCTTGGGTATTTGCAGTTTTGCTGCACTGGCGGCGTTGCGACTGTTCACACCCAAAATGCGCCGTCGCGTGCTCGCCAGCATGCTCATCGGAGGATCGCTCGCTCTCATCGCTTGGAACACCATCCTCCCCGCCAACGACACCTTTTCATGGCTCAGTAATCGCATTGGGCGATTCCAAAAGTCCGTCGAATACCGTGCTGACGCATGGACAAACAGTGTCCAGATCATTTCGGCCCACCCCCTCACCGGCGTTGGGCCGAAGACCTTCGTCTCCGTCAGTCGTTTCAAGCCAGGAAGTCGCTTCTTCAACGAGCCCGAATCGCCCCATCCACACAACGTTTTTCTTTATGTAGCTCAAGCGGGGGGGCTTCCTACAGTCGCGGTCTACGTCATCTGGATGCTTCTCCTTGCCGGAGGCCTCTGGAAACGGCTGACAGCCTCCTCTCACCAAGCACCCGAAGAGCCATCCCCACTCATTGCAGTTGGACTGCTCTCGGCATTCATCACGCTCCTTGCCTGCAACATGCTCGACCTCGGACTCGCTCTCTGGACCGTGGTGCCGGCCCCGATTTTTCTTTGGACAGCACTGATTGCCACGCCCGAAGTGAAGAACAAAACATGGCGTCCAGGGCCTGCCTTCATCACCGGATCGGCCTTGCTTGTCGCCCTCATCCACTTCGGGCTCTCCCCGATTCGCGCTGAAACATCCGTAGAACGAGCCCAATTGCTCTTCTTTGATGCAGGCCAAACTAGCCGACAAGAACTCAAAGAAGACGCGATTGATGCCTTGCGTCACGCCATTTCTCTAGACGCAACTGTTCCACGAGCCCATCACCTCTTGAGTCGATCAATCGAAGACACCAACCAGGGATTTATTGAATCGAGACAAATCCTACAATCGCTCATTGATCTGGCCCCCCACTATGGACCCAGTCACACCCACCTCGCTGAGTTTTACCAGCGGATGGGGATGTACCCTGAGGCTGCGGAGGAATACGCCCTTTCCATCAAGGATGGCCACGGAGGGCTCCACCAAACTCAAGACCGAGCAGCTCTAATCACCTGCTTGGCACAGTCTGGCGAACGAGACGCAGCATTCGATGCTCTCATTGAAGCACTGCGCCTTGATATCAGCGTCATCCACTTCCTTCCTTGGGTTGAAGACAAGAACAAGGGTCGTCTCCTTTCCATTAAATCCGACCCACCACAACCTCCACTGAGCCTGGCCGACAGCGCTGAAATCATCTATGCCCAGCATCAACACGAAAATGCCAAGGGAATGACTGTCGGATGGAACCGTTGGATTATGACTGCCCGAGCATTTAGGGAGGCGGGGCGAGACGACCGAGCACTCGCCGTCCTGCAGTACATCGAAGGCAACGTCTCCACAGATGAAGTCGAGCGCCACTCAACCCTCCTGGAAAGAGGACGTATCGCACGAGACCAAGGAAATACCGACCGTGCAACGCATGAATTCCAACAAGCGTACGAACTCACAGGAAATGCCTACTACCTCCAGTTGATCTCAGAAATGAATCTCGAGACTCAAAGGGTGCAGGAGAAGAAAATCAGTCTTGAGCAGTCCCTGGAGAACCTCGGAGGCATGATCCTGGATAACCCCATGTCATACGAACTGACCTTCGTCACCGAGTCCAATCAGGCCCTCGTGCGGGGTGATCCAGCCCGCGCAGCCTATCTCCTCTCCCGCACCCTTCTCTTTCATGATGATCCCCTCGAACGGGCAAAACGACTCATTGATATTTCCGGGAAGTTCGCTGACGCAGCCCTCTGGGATGCATGCCTTGTCAGTCTTACCGAAGCTTTAAGACAGATGCATGCCAAGGCATATCCAGCACACATGCTGGCCATCGATGAGACTCAAACATTACCCGGCAAAGTTGCCCGCCTGATGTGCAGAGCATGGCAGGCGCAAGGTAAGGATGCTTCCATGCGCCAAGATGCCGCATGGAAGTTGGACCATTATTTTTCCTCACGTCAAAGTCCCAGCCTCTTCCGTCTTCAACTT
Source organism: Planctomycetota bacterium (assembly GCA_036229545.1). GTDB lineage: Bacteria > Planctomycetota > B15-G4 > B15-G4 > B15-G4 > JAZALG01. The sequence goes on from JAZALG010000006.1 coordinate 2,286, forward strand.
CACATTGAAAATGGGCGGATCGACGCTTTGTTAAGGGAGGCACAGCTTCTTCTGCTTTCAGATCCCAGCCACCAGCCAGCACGCTGGGCAGAGATCTCGGCCCTGGAGGCATTTGGGCACTTCGAAAAAGCGGCGATTAAAACTCGAGAACTCACCATGCTTCATGGAGACCAGCAAGCGATGGACCAGGCCTGGCGCCAACTTGTCTCGAGCGGCGAGTTTGAAAATCCAGACCACTGGTTTCGTGCTGGGCTCACCCAACTTCTCAGAGGGTATTACGCAGAAAGTGCGGATCTTTTCCGCCAAGGCAGAGGTCTCGTTGAAGATGACAACTCCCTGGGAGCTCGGTTCGCCTCCTGGCAATCACGCGCGCTCGCCCTATCTGGACGACGCGAAGCCGCAGCCCGCGCCATGCAAGAGGCTATTGCCCTCGATGAAATGCCTCTGATCCGACAACTCCAACTCGACGCCTTGCGATGAAAAAACTCGCCCCCATCATCGTTTTCACAATCGCACTCATCCTGCGTGTGCTTTATGTCGTGGAACACCACCATGAACTCGGGCTCGATGTTTCCAAACTACCGCAGACTGATAATTTTGTGTTCTCGGAATGGGCTCGCATCATTGCCGATGGCGACGTCCTCTGCAGAGAACAGCCTCACGCGTATCACCTCTGGACAGAAAAGGTCGCCCCTGAAGGGCGTTGGCTGGAGTGGTACGGCGGCACGCAAACGTATCACCAGTCCCCTCTCTACGCTTACATGGTCGCCGCCGTTTATTACTTTACAGGGACCGACCACATCTATGTGGGACTCATGCAGGCCGTTCTCGGCGCACTCACCTGCTTGCTCACATTCGTTATTGCTGCACGAGCCCTCGGGACGCGAGCGGGGGTCATTGCGGGACTCCTCCTCGCCTTTACAGGCAACTATCTCTTTTATGACGCGTTCATTTTGCGTGACGGTCCCATGGCCTTTTTCGTTGCTCTCACGACGTGGCAACTTCAAAAAGCCGCCGAAGAAGACCGACCATGGCGCTGGCTCATCGCCGGCACCACTCTTGGCATCTTCACGCTCGCTAAGGAAACCGGCCCCGTTATTCTCCTTCTCACGGTGGGATTCCTCGCGTGGAGACATCGAACACATCCGATCCGAGGGATGCAAGTCATCCTCCCACTTGTCATTGGGTGGATTCTGATTCTCATTCCTGTCTTTGCTCGCAATCAAATCGTAGGAGCGCCCACATTCGGACTGAGCACGCGCGGACCCGAGGTCTATGTCGCCGGCAACGCCAGCGGACAAGACGGGATTGGGTGGAACCCCCCAATCCAACAACTCCGAACCATCCTCCTTGACAGCAATTTCAAACTTTCATCCGCCATGGCTCACACAATCGCGACACATCGGGCAGCACCGCTAGATTTCATCGCACTCCAGGCGCGTAAGTTCGCCTCCTTTATGAATGGCTACGAGGTTCCAAACAACGTTGACTACGATCTTCATCGATCCCACCTTGCTTCACTCCGAGCCGGCTTCATCTCCGTCACATTCCTGGCACCCGCAGCCCTCCTTGGAATGCTCTTGGCCTTTCCAAGGCGACGTCGACTCCTTGTCCCCTACCTCATGTTCAGTGCCATCGTTGCGTCTGTCGTCATGCTCTACATTCTCGGCCGATTTCGAGTACAGGCGCTGCCACTCTTCGCTGTATTCGCCGCCGTCACTGTCGACTGGGCATGGAGAGCAATCTCACGACGACGGCTGGCTTCGCTCCTTCTCATGTCAATCCCATTTGCAGGACTCCTGGCATTCTCATGGCCAGAGGCGAACAAATATGTCGACCTCAATAAAAATGCCGGCATCATGATGCGGCTCCTCAAAGCGGGAAATCATGAACAAGCTGAGAGGTACTACCAGCGCCACCTTGGCATGGTGGCTTCTGCACCTCCGGGGACATTTGGGCAAACTCAAAGCGAGCAAGCATCTCTCAATAGCCGGCTTGCCACCTTAAAAAATGGCATGGAAGAACTCGCCTTAGCCCGCAAGGCAGAAGCCGATTCCCTCGAATACGCAATGCACCTTGGATGGGGCTACACGCATCTCCTCCCAATTTTGGATCGTGGCGATCTCGTTGAGTTCACCGAGATGGCCATCGGCGCCTTTCAGGAAGCCCTTTTAATCGACCCCCTCGTCGAGGGAGCATGGCATGGCCTCGGCACCGTTCATGGACATCGAGAGCAGTTTGTCGAGGCCTATCAAGCCTACGGAAAAGAGTTAGATCTCCATCCAAACCATGGCCCGAGCCATCGAGACAGGGGAAACATCTACTTCTTCGCCTGGGACCAGCCCCTTCGAGCCTTGTATCACTTTCTTTCCGCAGATGCTGCCGGCCTGAACGACGCTCCATCCCTTGCCTGCGCCGGTCACATTCTTATTAATCCAACTCACCGATCTGCTCGCCCGCTGGCTGTCGGCACTCATCTTGTTACTCCGTATAATCCAGAAATGGGCGCGGATCTGGCTCGCCGTGCCGTTGCCCTCAGTCCAGAAAACGAGGTCGTCCTCGAGCAGGCAGCGATTGTTTTCTATGCGATAGATGACATGGAACAGTCGGAGAGACTTCTCCGCAAACTCATTCAATACCAACCCTGGCGTGAAAAAGAACTCACGCGACGTATCGCCGACTATCACCGCGCAATCCAAATGCGGACCACGAAAAAGACTCCTGAGGGGGCCGGTGAAACGGACCAGGAGGCAGGCTCTTGAAATACATTGCAACCACGCCCCTCCTGCTCCTCTTCCTGCTCTCCTGCGGCAATGAAGATTCTCAGCCCGCCAATCGACCTGATCTCGTTCTCATCGTTGTCGACACACTCAGAGCAGACCACCTGAGCCTCTACGGCTACGATCGCCCAACAACACCCGGACTCAAGTCCATTGCAAACGATGGTGTTCTCTTTTTAGACACCACAGCCCAGTCCAGTTGGACGCTTCCGTCCATGGCATCGCTCCTGTCAGGGAGGCGTGTCTTTATCAACGCATTGGAAATGCCACCCACAGTTCCAACCCTCGCCGAAATGCTGCAGGCAAGCGGCTACGAAACGCACGCTTTTGTTGGGAATCCAGCAATCTCGCCAAAGGGGAACTACCACCGAGGATTTAATACATTTACCGGTCGTGAGGTGACTGGCGACAAAACCTGGGACTGCTCAGACCTAGAGAAGACGCTCTCATCCTTTCTTGAGCAGCGCCCCCAATCTGACAAACCACAGTTCTACTATCTGCACTACCTCGATCCCCATTACCCCTATGCCCCCAGCGACACACCGCTCACCACCAATCGTGTCACCATTCGACCAGATGTCTTCGAAGCATGGGAAAGCACGGCGAAGGGACTCGCGCCGAATCACCCCATCCATAGCTCGTGGGAAGATGACCAGGCATCCATCGCCAAGGCGATTGACTCCTATGACAAAGAAATCGCGGCGATCGACCGTTCCGTCATCACTGTGCTTGAACTTCTGGATTCCGCCCGCCCCTCTGGTCGCGACAGCCTCTTCATTCTTGCATCGGACCACGGAGAGGGTCTTTGGGACCATGCGCATCACCCTGAGGTCGTGTCCCGCAGTATTGATGACGAAAAACAAACTCTGCAACATCTCTATTTTCGTGATCACAGTTACCACCTCTACCAAGAACTACTTCACACACCTCTCCTCGTCGCAGGGCCAGGCTTTCGTGGTGGGACTCAATGCTCACTCCCTGTGGAAAATATCGATATCTTCCCCACGCTCCTCCACGCTGCGGGAGTTGCGTTACCCGGCACGCTCGACGGGCAACCCCTCCAACAGATTTTATCCGGCGATCTTCGGCCAGCGCCGTTTATCACAGCCCATGCCAACGAGGGGACCATGATCCGCGCAACACAATCTGGCTGGAAACTCGTGTGGCCCACAGACACGGGCTTTTCATTTGGAATGCCCGCCCAGCTCTACCATCTCGGAGCAGATCCCTACGAACGGAACAATCAGGTTGAACATCAAGTGGAGATCTACGCCCAACTGCTCAAGATACGCGAACAAATGGCGTCAGGTTTCAATCTCTACGAAGGAGAAACTCATTCAATCGACCCCGAACAGCAAAAAGTTCTCAAAGAGATGGGGTACCTCGACGTCGGCGGGAGATAAGCGGCTCATGTGGCGGGAGCGCATGGGAGTCGAACCCACCCGGGGACTTGATCGGCCCCCAATCTGGTTTTGAAGACCAGTAGGCACACCAGCGCCTTACCACTCCCACGAAGCACCAGAGTGTACGGTTTCAACAAGGGAAGAGGCTAGATGGCCACTCAGGAAGCCGAAGAGCCCCCATTCGGTACACTGCCCACTTCATCCAACCACATCAGTTGCTCGTGAGATTTTAAGTGAGTTCTCCACTTGACCTAAAATTCATCAAAGCCCTCGCAGTTCGCCGACAAGGATCGCCAGATGACGCACGATCGATTCTAGAGGAGATCCTCGATGAAGACCCCGAACACGAGGACAGCCTAGAAGTCCTAGGAATGCTTCTTGCAGAAAATGATCAGATCGATCAAGCGATCGAACTCACAAAAAAATTGGCGGAGTTACAGCCCGACTCCATTATGGCGCACGCCAATCTTTCGCGTTTTTACATGCTGAAGGGAGACAAGGAGACCGCTGAATCATGGCAATCCCAAGCCCGCGTGCTCGGATGGAAGGAAGAAATCAAGCGAAAGGGGAATGCGCCCACTGACGGGAAGCCCTCCGAAGGCATTGACCCCGAAACGCTCTCCACCCATGAACAGGCCGTCGAAGATCGACCCGATGACCCCCTCCCTCGACTTGTTCTTGCAACAAGTTATCTCGGTCTGGGAATGGTGGCCAAGGCCGTGAGTCACCTCAAGATGGCTCAGCAGTTAGATGGCACCAATGCAACGGTCTACCTCCATCTCGGGAAGGCCCTTCATCAGATCGGCGCTTCCGAGGAAGCTCAAAAATTCCTCGAAGAGGGAATCCAAGTCGCCGAAAGTCATGGTGCCTACATGCCCCGCAACCAGATGCAAACTCTGCTGGCCGAGTTACGTAAAGAACCACAGGCAGACCTTCCTTCCTCAAAAGAACAGCACGAGGACTAACGCTATGGCCGACCAAACTGCGGCGACTTTATTAAAGGGAGCCCCTCTCGCTTCAAAAATCTGCGCAGAGATCCAGCGGGCCATCGATTCTTCAGCCGTCACCCCCTGCCTCGTTAATGTGGTGGTGGGTGATAACCAAGCATCCAACGCCTATCTCGGGGCCATCGACAAGATTGCCCACAAAGTCGGTGTCAGGTCAGAACGACGGCAACTCCCTGCGGTTGCCGACCAGGCTCGAATTCATGCTGCAGTGAGCGAAGCCTCCGGAGATCAATCAGTTCACGGCGTCATGATTCAGTTCCCTCTCCCGAAGAATATTGACCAACATCGAGTCGTCGCATGCCTCTCTCCAGCCAAAGACGTCGATGGAATCACCGACGAGAATCTCGGAACAGTTCTCGCGGGTAAAAAATGCCACTCTGCCCCCGCCACGGCCGCAGCGGTCGTCGAACTCCTCGCCGCTCACGAGCAAACTGCCCCTGCGGGAAAGGACATCGTCATCATAGGCAGAAGCCTTGTTGTCGGAAAACCTCTCGCAGCCATGTTGAGTGCCAGCGGAACAGATGGGGATGCCACCGTCACCCTATGCCACACCAAGACGAAAGATCTCAGCGAAAAGACACGCGTCGCCGACATCGTCATCGTTGCCGCTGGGAGTCATCACCTCCTGAAGAAGGACATGGTGAAGCAAGGTGCCATCGTTATAGATGTCGGCATTCACGCGATCCAAGACAGTTCTGGGAGACGCCTCGAGGGGGACGTCAATCCCGCCGTTGGAGAAGTCGCCTCTGCCTTAAGCCCTGTACCTGGTGGCGTTGGCCCGGTAACGAACGCGATTCTCATGCGTCATGTCACCACCGTTGCTTGTCCTGGCTATCTCTCTCCGGCATGGTAACACGCGTTTTTAATCCACTCTCCAGCCCAGCACTCACACCACAGAACCGCAATTTTCTCTGGTTCAAACACCTGTGGTGCCCTTTTTTTCTCTGTGCTCTGACTGCTCTCCCCCTAGGCAGTGAACCCGAATCTCCCAAGCAAGCGGTTCGCTCCTTTGAGAAGGCCATGAAGCAAGGCATCAGCCCGGTCGTTCTCCTCGCTCTTCAAAACCTCGCACATCACGACGCCCCCGTCTGTGTCGAGGCCATCCTCGACATCTTCGCCGCCCAAGAAGTTGCTTTCTTCCCCACGGCACGTCGCATCCTTGCGGGATACCGGCACCCCAAATCCCTCGCCGAATTAGTCCGCAAAGGAACGGGGCACCGAGACTCCGTCGTCAGGGCACAGGCACTTCTCGCTCTTGGGGAAGGAAGATCTGAGGATATCGATTGGTCTCATGTTGTCGGCAAGGGACTCTCCGACCCCCAGCCAGTCGTCCGGGCCGCTGCGGTCTTCGCTTTAGGGCGAGCGCGGGTGCCGGGATATCAGATGGTCATCTTAGATCTTGCCGCGGATCCCTCAGAGCGAGTACGCATGGAAGTCCCCGAGGCCCTGTTTAGGCTCATCGGTGACCGCTCACTACCCATGCTCGTGCAAATGTCTTCAGACGAGCGATGGAGAGTGCGGCTGGCATCCATACGTGCCATGGCCAATCTTAAAACGCGTCGAGCCACCTCAGCACTCGCTGACCTCCTTGATTCTGAAAAAGGGCGGTTACGCGAGGATATCGTGATAGCACTCCAGCGACTCACTGGACGCACGTTTGGATTTGATTCATCCGAGTGGAAACTCTTTCTTCAAGAAGCTCCAGAAGACTTCTTAAGCCACGCGGATATTGTCGCCTTCCATACTCCTCGCTATGCCGGAGGGCTTACCTACTACACCGTCCAAACGGCCAGTTTGAATTTTGTCCTCCTTACAGACCTGTCAGGTTCCATGTCAGCACTAGCACAAGTGGTGAGTGGCTATGAGCATCTCGATCGGCCCAGAATCGAAATCGCCAAATTAGAACTTGAGCGCCTGATAGGGACCCTCAAAGAAGAGGTGTCGTTCAACCTCATCGGATTTAACGGCAAGATTCACACTTGGCGCAAAGACCTTGTCCAAGCAAACCCCCGCCAAACAACAGAGGCTCTGTCTGAAGTCAGAAATTACCACGCTGACGGAGGAACAAATCTCTTCGAGATCTTCAAGAATCTCTATGACGACGCTGAAAAAGGCCTCGACAGTCCCGTGACACGCACTGTCGACGTGGACACCGTTTTCCTCCTGACTGACGGCATCCCGAGTTCCGGCCATATCAGCAGCACAGACCTTCTGCTGTCCTATGTCGAGCAAAGACACCGGACAAGCCAAATCAAAATCCACTGTCTCTCCCTCAGTGAAGATGTAAACGCTGGGTTTTTTCTGCAGCGCCTCGCGGAGATCACCGGAGGAGTTTTTGCGCCACTCGTGGAATCCGACTGAGCGATCTCACTCGGCGACCAGATGCACTCGGCCTTCACCTTCAACGACCTGCCCAATCGGAGCGACCAGAACACCTTGCTCCTTCAAAGCCAGTTCGAAGTTCGTCGCACCATCAACATCAACAGCCACGAGCAGGCCACCCGAAGTCTCACTGTCACAAACAAGGTTTACCAGCACAGGATCAACCTCCGCGTCGATCAGTAACCGATCTCCCAAATACTCTCTGTTTGTGGTCACACCACCGGATGCCATGCCATCTTCCATCAATGCGTATGCGCCCTCCAGTTGTGGGATTGCGGCTGTGTTAAGACGAATGTCCGCCCCGGAAGCTAAACCCAATTCCGCAGAGTGGCCGGCGAGACCAAATCCGGTGACATCCGTCGCACCATGGACTGAGCAGGAAACCATGGCGTGTGCAGCACCCTTGTTCAGTGTTCCCATCTGCTCACAGGCTCGTTTCAACAATTCCTCGTCAACTCGATTCTTCTTGGCCGCTGTTGTCACGCAGCCGGTGCCCAGAGCTTTCGTGAGATAAAGGAGATCCCCGATCTGTGCTCCTGCATTTGTCACTTGCTTCCCAACCTCCACAAAGCCGGTGACCGCAGCACCGTACTTCACGCCTGTATCGGTCACGGAATGGCCACCGAGAAGCAATACCCCCGCCTCTCTGAAGGCGTCCGAAGCTCCTTCCAAAATTGCCGTCAGCAAATCCAGAGGCAGGTCCTTGGAGGGAAAAGCAACGACATTGAGCGCAGAAAATGGTTCGGCGCCCATGGCATAGAGATCGGACAGAGCGTTCACCGCTGCGATCCGCCCAAACCACCAGGGATCATCAACGACAGGCGGAAAAAAATCGACGCTTTGCACGATCGCCCGCGTTCCATCACCAAACCGTGCAACTCCGGCATCATCCCATGTGGACGTATCCACCAGCAGGCGCGCATCTTCCGGGGGGGGCGTGAGCCCTGAGAGAACATTCACGAGATCCTGAGCGGGGAGTTTGGCTGCTCAACCCGCACAGTTTGCATAATCCGTCAGGCGGATTTGCTTTCCGGTACGAAAGAGCGAAGGCCAGCGCTGCCCCGTCATCCCTCTTGATCCAATGCTGAGAGAGCCTCTTCGACCCGCTCATCGTCACCTGGAAGAAAGGCAAACACGTCCAGTTGGAATTTGGAGCGCCACACTCTCCCGTAAACCGACGGAGAATTTTTCCGCAATTGTGACGCGAGTGCGTCAGCATCCAAGCCAGGCCACGTGATCTCAACCGAAGCAGAACGCACTTCTTTGGTTGGAGCAGATCCAGACCCCACCTCTCCGTGAGTCTCGACTGCTTCAAAAGTCGCTTCAGGAAAACGCCCACGAAACAGGCGCACTAAATGGCGCGCACGATCAAGCCGCTGTGCCGAAGGTTGGTTTAGTGCGAAGAGAACAGGAACCGCCTGCGGGTCCTCGATGTGCAGTCTGAGGGTTGCACCAAGCGCCGCGAGACAAAGGCGGTCCGGCCGAGATGGGCGAAAGAAGGCATCCTCGCGGCATCGCCGAATCAGATCTTCACGTCCCACCAGTATCCCTGCTTGTGGCCCTCCCAGCAGTTTGTCACCACTAAAGCACACAAGATCTACCCCAGCCTCGATTGCATCACGGGCATTGGGTTCGGCAGCGAGAAGGTCCGGGACAACCGAGGACAGCAGTCCCGATCCAATGTCTTCGAGTAGGGGTATTTCTCGCTCTGCCGCAAGCGCCACAAGGTCACCTCGGTCCGGACTGTGCTGAAAACCCACCACTCGGTAATTGCTCGTATGCACACTGAGCATGAGAGCCGTCTCAGAGTTCACCGCCCTATCGAAATCCCGTACATAGGTACGGTTTGTCGTTCCAACCTCAACCAGATTGGCCCCCGATAAAGACATGATATCGGGAATGCGGAACCCCCCTCCGATTTCCACAAGTTCACCTCGAGACACAAGCACTTCTCTGCCCCCAGCAAGAGCGTGGAGCGCCAGCAAAACAGCAGCGGCATTATTGTTCACGACTGTGGCAGATTCAGCGCCGGTCAAGGCTCGCAAATCA
>JAZALG010000007.1:0-5759 GCA_036229545.1 Planctomycetota bacterium
ACCTGGACGATTGGGATCGAGCAATTCGGAAGCGGTCCGTTGTACGAAATGGCGGGGCGCGCCCTGCCTTGGATTTCCCCTCAGTGCTGAGAGGCGGGTGATGACCCGTTCCACATTGCCATCGACCGCCGGAGCGGGTTCCTGGTAGGCGATCGAACTCACCGCGGCGGCGGTATAAGCGCCGATTCCTGGCAACTGGCGAAGCGTCGCAGAATCGTGGGGAATGTCGCCGCCCGCCGCGGTGATGGCTTTGGCGGTTTCCATTAAATAGTGAGCCCGGCGGTAGTAACCAAGACCCGCCCACATCGACAGCACCTCATCTAAAGATGCCCTCGAAAGAGACTGGGGATCGGGCCAGCGATCGAGAAATCGATTCCAGTAGGGGATGGCAACGGCGACCGATGTCTGCTGCAGCATGACTTCGCTGACGAGGATGGCCCAGGGATCTTGCGTGTGCCGCCAGGGAAGGTCCCGCTGATGACGGTCGTACCAGTGGAGGAGTTTTTTTCTGATTTTCCGCGGCGTGGGGAGAGGCGACGTCTTCGTGGTTTTCGTCATCTGGGCGGGCATGGCCCCATTCTGGTCTCCTCGGTCCTCTATGCCCAGAGGGATGATGAGGCATACCTGTTGCCCTATTTTCCTGCGTTCCTTATCAAAGGGCCGAGCAACTTCTTCTTCTGTCCCCTCACAGGTGTTTCATGGACAGTTTTGTTTCTCTCGTCGCGGTCGTAGCTCTCGTTCTGGCCTTCATTAACTTTCGCCGTCTCTCAAGGCTTCGCGAACGTTTAGATGAAGTGGCGCGAAACAGTTCCGTCTCCCAGGCGGAAAACGATGACATCAAACAGAGCGTCGATGTCATGAAGCGGCAAATGGCCGTCATGGCTGGAGGCCAGACCCTCGATCCGGTGATGGTTCGGGAGGGCAGACTCTATATTTCCATTCCGGTGGGTTCCTTGGAGAAGGGGCTCAAGGAGGATGGAAAGGCGCAGGTGCTGGATGTGCGCACGGACCAGGAATGGCAGGGTGGACATATCGCTGGAGCGCTCCACATCCCCGTCGAGGCGATCGAGAATCGTCTCAACGAGGTGCCGAGGGACGGGCGAAAGCTCTTCGTTATCTGTGCTAGCGGTGGAAGGAGTTCTTCGGCGTCGGAGTTTCTCGCGAATCGAGGATTTCTCAACGTCGCGAATGTGGAGGGTGGGATGAACGGATGGCGCGGGAAAACAACCCAGGACTGAGCGGCGAGCATGGCATTGAAAGATGACATCACCGCGGTTCGCCGTCAGTTGTCGCAGGCGGGAATTCCCTTGGGGAAGCGTCCTGCTTTGCCGCAACTCCCGCGAAAGATCAAAACGGACAATTCAACGCTCGCTGCTGCAATTGACCACACCCTCCTCAAACCTGATGCAGGTCGCGCCGACATCGAGAGGATCTGTCAGGAAGCCAACGCCTATGGATTCGCCTCAGTCTGTGTGAATCCTCTCTGGGTCTCCCTGGTGGCCTCCCTCGTGGAGGGGCCTGCCACCTGCACGGTCGCGGGATTTCCTCTCGGCGCCTCGACGACGGAAGTGAAAGCCTCCGAGGCGTTGCGAGCGGTGAAAGATGGGGCTACCGAAGTCGACATGGTTCTTTCTGTGGGACAACTGTGTGAGGCCTTCCCCGTTCGAGGGGATGTCGACGGAGAGAAAGCCGGTGCTGTCCGAGATGATGTTGCTGCTGTCGTGGACGCAGTCCGTTCTGGAAAAGGGGGGGGGCAGCGGATCGTCAAGGTCATTTTGGAAACGGGCCTTCTCAGCCGTCGGCAGAAAATTGGAGGCTGCCTCCTTGTTGCCGCAGCGGGAGCTGATTTTGTGAAGACGTCTACCGGGTTTGGGGGAGAAGGGGCGACCTCCAATGATGTACGGCTGATGCGCTCCACGGTGGGTTGGCGGCTTGGTGTTAAGGCGTCCGGAGGGGTTCGTACACGGAAACAGGCTTTGAGTCTTCTCCGATCTGGTGCGGACCGATTGGGGTGTTCCGGGTCGATTGCTCTCCTGAAAGACGATTAAACTTTAAGACGGTCGGTTAGATCTCTTGGAAGGTGTCGTCTATTGGTTTTAGTCGGCAGAACTTTGGTTTTGCAGACGGACCGCTAATGATCCGGGATCCCGATTCCCGTCGCTGTCAGAGCGCGGGGCTCCCGGGGAGAGAGGCGGGGAGTTGTGATGTCCATCAAGCCTGAAATGTCACCCGTTCTGGCGCGTGGTTTTTCTGATTCCTGTCGCGTCGGCAGAATCGAAGCCCTCAGGGGCTTCACACCCGACATCATCCTCGTGGATCGTGATCATCTCTCCGCGACGCGGACCTCAAGAGCGCTCGGTTTAGACGGCGCATTTGTAGAGATTTTTGAGAAAGCGGAAGAGGCACTCGAACGGTCCCACCGTCAGACACCCGATCTGGCTATTTTTGGACTGGAGTTCGAGACGATGAGCGGATTCGAGGCCGCGAGCATCTTTCGCCGAGATCTCTCGACACGACATATCCCTCTGCTCGTTCTTTCCTCCCATGACGATGCTCAGAGCCGTGCCGCCGCTTTCTCGGTTGGCGCGGATTGTTTTCTTGCCAAGCCATGCGAAGACGACGAACTGCTGGCGGCGGTGCGGTCATTGGGCCGCCGAGGTCGGCAACTCCGCTACATGGAGAGGGAGGAGGATGTGCTTCTCGCCCTCGCTGAAGTGGGGGGGCTTGGCTGCTTAGGCATGCGCGGGCATTTGGAGCGGACTTCTCGCCTCGCGCGACAATTCGGTCGCCTGCTGGGACTACAAACGGAGGATCTCTTGACCCTTGAAAGGGCAGGTCTTCTGCACGATATCGGAAAAGCTGGCCTGCTCAAGGAGCCTGCATCAGAAGAGATCGACCGTGTCGCTGCCCGCCAGCACCCCCTGCTCTCTATTAGAATCTGCTCCCACCTGCACACCATGCAATCCGTTATCCCCGTCATCCGACATCACCACGAACGGTGGGATGGGGAGGGATACCCTGACGGACTGAAAGGTACGGAGATTCCCTATCTTGCCCGGATCCTTCAGTTGGCTGATTCTTTCGATGCCTTGGTGTCCCGGAATCGGGATGGAGGAGCCTATTCAGCGAAGTGGGTTCTCAACCACATGGCAGAGGAGAGGGAGACGGGGCGATGGGACCCTGAACTCGTGGAGGCTTTCGTGAGTTTTGGAGGGGCACGACTTTTCAATTGAACGGTCGGTGTGGCGGTCTTCATTCGTCGCATTTCACTGTTGGTCTCTCGTGACAGGTTTACCAAGGCGCTACACTACGCCCATGCTTTTGGATCGATGGCGCGCACGACGTGGGATTCGAACGAGAAATCCACCCAACCCAGTGTCCGAACCGCCCAGCCCGTTACTCACCGAAGCCGTGGAGGGTCTCAAGGAGCCTGCTGGCACGCCCTATTCCATGGGTGATCCCAACTGGCACTATCGTTGGGATGGGGCACTCCAACTCGTCGGGATTGACGCGACGAATCGGTCCAGGGCTGATGTGCGGCAACGACTGGTTCGTCTCGTGCACGAATGTGATTTAGCGCACATGAGTCGTAAAGCGAAGCGTGTTCTCGCTGTCGTGCTTTGTCATCCGGAGGAAGGAAATCTCCGGCTCTGGCATTCCTACCTTGATGACGGTTCTCTCGAAAACGACGGCGCTTGGCCGGCCGCCCGTCGGCGCGTGGCGGTTCTTGCCATGGATGATCAGGGGCACCACCGGCTCTTTGGCGGAGATCGAGACATCGAGCGGGCTGTTGAACAGTGGGCGAAGACGAGGGGCTGAGGGAGTTACTCCGGTCGCAGTTGCGCCGCTTCGGCGGATGCCCAGTCAGCCTTTTCTTTCTCGGTCTGGGGCTCAAAATTCTCGACAACGGAGATGGGACGCAGTTGCTTGTCCACCGCCACCATGGTGAAGAACCCTGAAGTGCACAGGATGCGTTGGTTAGCCAGCAGTCCCTCGTCGTAGAGAGAGACCTTCACCACCATCGAGGTTTTACCCGTGCGGACGACCTTTCCTATAAGTTCGATCATCGCCCCCTTTGGAATGGAAATCTCGAAGTTGACTCGATCAGAACAGGCGGTCACAACGGCGTTGTGGCAGTAGCGCGTCGCGGCGACACCAGCCACCTTGTCCATCAGTTGCAGGGCACGCCCTCCGAACATGGTGCCGTAGGGATTGGTGTCCTCAGGAAAAACAATCTCGCTCATGCACGTCTCTCCCCGGAAGGGAGGTGGAAGTTGCTCTTCGGTGTTGGTCATGCCCTCGATGGTACAATCCAGAGATGCCTGTGGGATCCCTGCTTCTTTCAGTACTGATTTGCGTCGCGAGTCAATCGGATGCCGCTTTGGAGCGCGAACTGGATCTTTCTGATCCAAGACACGTCCGAGCCCTCTACCTCGATCTGGTCGGACGAACCCCTAACGACGACGAGATGGCCATGGCTTCGGGGACCCGTCCGGACATCCTGGCGCGCCATCTTTGCGCCTCTGAGGAGTTTTGGGACCAGTGGTTTGAGGAAGAACTTTTCTATTTCCTCCTTGTGAACAACGCCCGTCCGGAAGATGCCCCCAAAGGCGAGTCACTCCCTGAGCGCCTGGGAGAGGGGACAATCACTGTTCCTGACGCGGTTCGATCGATTGCGTCAAGTCAGGCGTTCAATCGAGCCAACCCAGGCAACGACACCTTCGTCAGTGTTGTTCTCGAGCAGCTGCTTGGCATGAAGGTCCAGAGAAACAAAGCCATCCTGGAGGCGGGAAAGAAGATGTACGACGGCCAGCGAGCCAGCCTCTTCGGTGAAAAGGGTGACAGTCAATCGGATGTCGTGCGCATCGTGACCCAGCAGGACGATTTTTTTCTTCGCATGGTCGAGAGGCAATACCAACGCATTGTGGGGCGCTCTCCCCCTCGAGATGATGTGGAGCGTTGGGCAGAAGAACTGCAGGCGGACGGCAGGCACTTTTCATCTTTGGTGCAGGAGTGGGTTCTTTTGCCTGTCTATGCCGAGCGGCTGTCCACCTATCGCACGAAGTCCGACCGGCAATTTCTAAGGGGGCTATTTGTCGATCTCACAGGAGATCTGCCCGATGCTCTCACGATGCGGCGCCTTCGAACGGCCCTGGCATCCCTTGCGGACGCTGCCCCGCTGCGCTCAGTGATTGCCCGTGTCCTGTTGGACAAAGACATCGTGTCTTTGCCCGCACGCGACGAGGTGGACCCTCAAAATTTCATCGAGGAGTCTTTTGCTCGTTTTTTTGGACGTCCACCGACAGCCAACGAAGCTGGCGATTTCCTGCTGGTTTGGCAACAAATGGAGGTGGGACCTGAAACCATCATTGCCGCACTTGTTACGCACTGGGAGTACCAGAACTATTGATCGGTGGCTCGGTTAGGATATGAGGAGCCTGTTGACCGCCGTACTTTTTCGGAGAATGAGTCCATGATGCATCGTCCGTCTTTTCCGAGCCGGCGTGACCTGCTTGCCGGGGGTGCAACTTTGGCCGCAGCGGCAATGCTGCCCAAGGCGGTTTTCGGCTCGCCGAAATCTCTCCCCTCTTTGGCGCTTCCGGGGGCCCAAAAAACGCAAAGGGTGGTGCTGGTCGTTTTTGGAGGAGGGGTCCGGACGCGGGAAACGATCTTGAGCGACAACACCCCCAACCTTCGACGCATGGCAGAAGAGGGTGTCGTTTTTCCCAATACGGTGGTTCGCAATAATGGTCATTATG
>JAZALG010000008.1:0-10465 GCA_036229545.1 Planctomycetota bacterium
CTCTTAGGGTTGGTGCCCTCTACGAAGGGAAGTGCCAGTGTTCTGGGGTGTGATGCCGACGGAGACATCCGGACTCTGCGAAGGCGAATCGGATACATGCCAGAGAGAGATGCGTCTTTCCCTGGGATGACGGGCTTCCAAGCGACCTGGTATGCGGCTCGTCTCGCCGGTCTTCCTGATTCGGACGCCCGTCGGCGTGCTCACGAGTTGCTCTACTTTGTTGGGATGGAAGAAGCGCGTTATCGAGAGATGACGGGTTACAGCACGGGGATGCGTCAACGGGTCAAACTCGCCCAGGCGCTTGTCCACGATCCAGACCTGCTCTTCCTCGACGAGCCCACCAATGGCCTCGACCCCGAAGGTCGAGCAGAGATTCTCGAACTCATTCGTGGACTGGCTCTTGAGAAGGGGATGCATGTTGTATTGAGCACGCACCTGCTTCGGGATGTCGAAGAGGTTTGCGATTCCGTCCTCGTCATCAACCGGGGGGCTCTCGTGCGACACGAGAAGATCGAAGACCTGACCCAGGCCTTTACAGATGCCCGGCGCGTGAGCATCGAAGGGGACCCGGAGAGTTTTTCAAAGGCCTGTACCCGTGCTGGCCTGGAAGTCTCGGAATGGAAAGATGGTGAACTTGAGGTGCGCCTTGGGTCGGGCGGGGAGGTGCGGCCCGTGTTTCAGGTGGCGAAAGACAGCGGGATGGTCATCCGATCTTGCAAGCCGGTCCGCTTGAGTCTCGAAGAAGCCCTGTTGGACGTGCTTGGGGGGGACTCCTGATGGCGATCTATGACCAAAGTTACCGGCGGTGGGAGGGAGATCGGAACAGGTCCGTGCAATGCACCACCGTCATCGTGGAGGCTGGAATCCGGGCGGCGAGCACGGCGTTTTTTCGGCGCAAATTTCCGGCCATGATTCTCACACTCTCGTCCTTCGCCCTGTTTCTTTTCGGACTCGTGGTGATTTTTATGAGGCACTATGCCCTCACAACTCCCGACACCCTCCCCGAGGAGTTGGTGACAATACTCACAGACCGTGAGTTTGTTGAGGGGACTTCTCCAAGCGGTTCGACAATTTTCTTCTATTTCACGGCGGCTCAGATGGTGTTCGTCGCTTGGGCCTGTCTTTTGATGGGGTCTGGCCTCGTGGCGAACGACCGGCGGACGAACGCGTTGGAACTGTATCTCTCAAGGCCCATGACGGTGATGCAGTACGTCATGGGCAAGTTGCTGGTGGTGTGCTTCTTCGTGGCCCTGGTTAGCCTTGTCCCGGCGGTGATTCTTATTCTAGTTCAACTGCTCGTCTCAGTGGACAGTGCAACGGAGGTTACACGCCTCTTGGACCTGCTGTGTCGAACCGTTGTGGGCGGGGGTGTCTATGTTCTAGTCCCTTCCCTCCTCATGCTGACGGCATCGAGCATGGCAGAAAAAGCTCGCAACGCAGCGGTGATGTGGCTGGGGTTGTTGTTTCTCACCGATGTCATTGCGGCCAATGTTCTCGTTGAAATCTTTGGTAACGAGTCCTTTGCGCTGTTTTCGTTCCGCTTCAATCTTGAACAGTGCCTTGCCGCCATCCTCCGCCCCTCGGAAATGGTGTGGACTTCATCTGACGTGGCGACTTGGAAGTCAGCCCTCGTCCTCGGAGCGTGGATGTTTCTTTGCGTGAGGACCCTTCGTCGTCGAATCAGACCCGTGGAGATCGTGGCATGAGCAGGGCTGCGCTGCATGTCGAAGGGGTGTCCCGTTGGTACGGGGACGTCATGGCTCTCAATGGCGTGGAACTCCAATTGGAGAGCGGAGTGACAGGGCTTCTCGGCCCCAACGGAGCCGGGAAGACGACTCTCATTAAGTTGCTGGTGGGGCTGGCCGAACCTGGCGATGGAAAGGTCACGCTGGACGGTGTCCCGGTTCGCAATTCTTTGGAGTGCTTATCGCGCCTTGGCTATGTCATGGACGGAGATTCGCTTTACGAGGACATCACTGCGCAGAGATTTGTCACCGACCAGGCCAGGGCCAGGGGTTACCAGGGCAGCGCTGCTGAAAACCGGGCACAGGAGATACTCGAATTCGTGGGTCTGGAGGAAGCGGCTCATCGTCCTGTGCGGGGGTATTCAAAGGGAATGCGTCAGCGGGTGAAGCTTGCCCAGGCCCTGGTTCATTCGCCGGACGTTCTGGTCCTCGATGAGCCTTTGACGGGTTTGGATCCCGTCATGCGGCGTGATTTCATCCAAACGGTGAAACGGGTTGGAGACGAGGGGGTCACTGTTGTCGTGAGCAGCCACGTCTTGCATGAGGTGGAGGCCATGACCAACCGGATTGTTCTTCTCCATCACGGGCAGGTGTTGGCAGAAGGGGACGTACGAGAGATTCGAGATCTCATTGAAACGCACGCACGTCGATACCGACTCGGTTCGCCAGACCCCCGTGCCCTGGGCCGGATCCTCCTTGACCAGGAAGAGACGGTGGCATCGCTGAGTTTCGATGTGGGAGGGGTGATTGTAGAAACCCACAGTCCGTCACAATTCTGCCAACTCGTACAGCAGCTCTGTGCAGAGGGGACGCACCCTGTGTCTTCCCTTGAGCCCCTCGACGAAGGCCTCCTCTCCATCTTTGATTACCTCGTGGATTGATCCATGGCGTCACAAGACATCAATGCGAGTCTGTTGTCCTCTTCTCGGCGCTTGCCTCCACCCCGAGGTCTTCGCGCGGTCCGTGTGGCATCGAAATGCTCGATGGGAGGGCCTGTTCGTGGAAAGCGGCTTCTCGGTTTGATCGCCGTTGTGGGTCTCCCGGTCCTCTTGCAGATGGCGTTCCTTACTTTTGGAGAGGGGCGGGGCCTGGCATTCAAACAGTTCATTACCTGGCTTGACTCGGTGTATCTCGGCAAGGCCATTCCCCTTTTGACCATCTTTGTCGGGACGGCTGCGTTTGGAGATGAATGGGAGGCCGGCACGGCACCGTACTTCGTCGGACTCCCTCTTCCGCGATGGACTTTGATCATCGGTCGCTGGCTCGCTGTGATCGGTCGTTCTCTTCCATTCGTCTTCGGTGCTTTGGGCCTTCTTTATGTCCTGTGCGTGATGTCATTCGATGGCGCATTGTCCTATCACCTTGGCGGGTTCTTTCGCATCGCCCTTGGTCTCACCCTGTCGATTGCTGCCTACGGCGCGACGTTTCTCCTTTTCGGTCTGGCTCTTCGACACGCCATCGTGACGTCCATGATTTTTGTCGTCGTCACGGAGTGGTTCCTGGCGAATCTTCCCTTCTCTTTGGCGCTGATTTCCCCCGGCTTTCATGCGCGCAATCTGATCAGTCAGTGGACGGGGGAGATGAGCTTGCAGACTTGGTCCTCGGGATTGGGGGCCGAGCCCGTCGCCGGATGGACTTCTGTTCTCATGATGGTCGCTTGGACGGTCCTTTTTCTCTTCGCGTCGGTGGTTGTGCTGCACCGCAAAGAAAGCACAGGGAAGGGTGGAGGAGCCGCCGAGGAGGGAAGTGCCGGGGCTTGAGGTCTCTCCTGGGCTGAAAAGTGCCATGAGAGCTTCTTCAGCATGTAGCGATATCGCTACATGAAAATCCGTGATTACGCGACACCTTCTCCACTGGCGGAAAGAGGCGCCACAATGAGAAAGTTTCAGTGGCAACTGGGATAAGTAGTTCGTGGTCACCGGGACAACGGGGGGGATGCATGGGGAAGAATGAGGCTGGAGTTCTTCAAGGCTCTGATGCCTTGATTGTGTCTGAGGTTCGTGACGCCTGTCCTTTAGGGGCACTGCTTGTCGGATTGCCTTTGGGCGGCTTCTCAGGGACCCTCATCTATGCTCAGGCGCTGGCATTCTTTTCTTCGACCTCCGGGGCGGGGGCCTCTCCTGCCTGGCTCTTTCCGGTGTTTTTCCTCGGTGGCTGGGCGCTTTCCACCTGGTTGATTTCTTACGGATCTCGGAATTATCTAACGGCTCTGTCGAGAGCTTTTCTCCTGGGCGGTATCGAGTGGCTCACCCTCGATCTTGTCAGGATGTACTCCCCCCTGAAAGCCGTGGCCGCGGCGACCCATTCGACGGTGGGGGTCGCGGAGACCTGGGCCTACGGCACCTTGATGGCTCGCTGGCTTGATACAGCGGCTCCAGTGGCTCTTGGGATTCTGTGCCTCCTGGGCTGGTTTTTCAGTGCCATGCTTGCCCGGTTCCTTGTGCCGACCATGAACGTCCGCGGGGAGCAGTGAGGGAAGACTCCCTTGTAAGGGGCGTCTTTCGGTCAGGCTGAGCCGGGGTTCAGTTGACGCGTCATAGCGAGGGGGCACAATAACCACTCGCTATTCCCGGATCGTCCAACGGCAGGACACCAGATTCTGGTTCTGGTTATCTAGGTTCGAATCCTAGTCCGGGAACCATGGGAGCCTTCTTTCTTTGGGAGTGGCGGCGTGACTCATGTCCAGTTAGCGGTCGAGATCAATACTCCTGGGAGGGGACTTCACGAGGTGACCGACCACGTTCGTGAGGCGGTTTCTCAATCGGGAATTCAGGCCGGTCTGTGCGTTGTTTTTTGCATGCACACCTCATGCAGTCTCGTGATCTCTGAAAACGCGGATCCGTCAGCTTGTCAGGATTTGGAAGCCTGGTTGGAGAAACTCGCTCCCGATGGTGATCCTGCATACAGCCATCGAGCCGAGGGGCCGGACGATATGCCCGCTCACCTCCGAGCGGCCGTGACCCAGACATCGGAGACGATTCCCATCGTGAATGGAGCGGCGCTCCTTGGACGGTGGCAGGGTTTATATCTCGCGGAGCATCGAACGGCGCCTCATCAACGCCGTCTATTCCTCCATCTTGCCGGTGACTGATGTTTCGCCGAGCGTGGCGTCGATCCAAGCCGCCATGTCTTGACGCATTTCGTCCGAGATCAAATGGCCGGCGTTCTCGTACAGGCGAAGTGTGACGATCGCCTTGTGTTGAGAAAGGGCACGCTCGCTTCGCTCCGCGGCTTCGGGGGGGAGAGAGGCGTCTTCCAACCCATGTTGGATCAAGACAGGCTTGCCGACCACAGATGGAAGCCAGGGGGCAAGGATTTCATCTTTGAGTCGGCACGATTGCCCGACCCAGCCGGCAAGGCGATCCGCTGCACGCACGGCAGCGAAGTGGGTCAGGTATCCTCCCTGGGAGAATCCTGAGAGGATGACCTTTTCGGGGTCTGCGTCTAAGCGAGAGACGGCTTCGTCGATCACACGCCAGAGCGCTTCTTCGCTTTGGGCCAAACTCTCCTCGAAGGCCTCTTGATCTCCTGTGAAGAGATACCAGCCATAGCCGAGGCGGTGAGGTTTCCCCTGCCGCCGAACTTCGAGAGGGTAGAAACCGTCGGGGCAGGCAAGGGCGACGTGGGGAGGAAGGGCATCTTCGATCCAACGGCAGTGGCGTTCTCCTGATTCCCCCTGGCCGTGGAGGGCCACCACTAAAGGAGGGTGATCCTCTTGAGGAGAAACGGGTGCCTTGAGGAGACAAGAACTCTGATGGGTGAAGGGGACTTCCATGTGCTGAGAAGTGGGCTCTGAGGTTGCCGTCATCCGTGCCTCAGAGGGTGTAGCGGCCCGTTAGGAAGGGATTGCTCTGTCGTTCTCGTCCGATCGTAGTTTCGGGGCCATGCCCTGTGATGACTTCCGTTTCGTCGTCGAGTTCCAATAACTTGCCTTTGAGGCTTTTCATGATGGTCTTGGTGTTCCCGCCGGGGAGGTCTGTCCGTCCAATGCTGTCCCGAAAGAGAGTGTCTCCAGCGAAGAGAACCTGCCGGCTGTCCGCTTCGATGAGAAAACTGCAACTTCCAGGTGTATGGCCAGGGGTGTGAAGGACCGTTAAGTGGTCGTCTCCAACATCGAAGGACTGGCCTTCTTCTAAATGCCCGTCGAGGGCGACCGCTTCAGGGGCTTTCCCTCCCAGGAAGCGGGCTTGTTCTTGGAGGCCTTCTAGGAGAAAGAGGTCATCTCTGTGGAGCCATGCCTGGCCTCCGCAGTGAGATTTCAGGTCGGCACTCCCTCCCACGTGATCGATGTGGGCGTGGGTATGGAGGATGTGGGTGACGGTAAAGTTGCGCGCCTCAACCGCCGCTGCGATGCGCTCGGCTTCGTCACCCGGATCGATGATGATGGCACGGCCCGTCTCGGTGTCGCCGAGAATCGAGCAGTTGCACTGCAGCATGCCGACGGGAAACGATTCCATGAACATCGAGTCATCCTCGCAGGTCGAGTGCCTGGGTACTACGAAAGGGAACGGAGCCGAGGGTCACTGGCGAACCGTGACATTGCGTACCATGATCTCTCCCGATTGCACATCAAAGACGTCCGCAGGGTTTGATGTCTGGGGCGTGTGTTGTTCCGCTTCTTGGACGAAGAGTTCGAGCATCCGCGTGAACTCGACGTTGTTGCCGTAGGAACTGAGGGTATATCGGCCAGGCATCACACGGTCGAAGATAAACTCTCCGCGAGAGTTGGACCGACCCTGACGCGATGTGCGTGTGAGGAAACTGCCCAGATGCACGATCACATCAGGAACTGGGTTTCCCGCGACATCGAGAGCCACACCCTGGAGCGAGGCGGCTCTGGGAACCTCGATCCGTCCCACGTCAGTTTGTTTTCCAGGGGCCGTCATGATGTCGTTGATTCTCACGACGGCATGTCCGGGGCTATCGACTTGTACTTGAAAAGACATGGCCGTGAGATCGTTGAGTTCAAATGCCCCCTCCAAATCGGTCCGCGTTTCTTTGAGCCATGCAGGGGAGCCGACCGTTCCTCGAAGAAACTCCACTTCCGGTTCGTGATTTGGGTGGAGAGAGATGGCCGCCCCAGGAATGGGGGAGCCGAGATCATCGACCACACGCCCGACCATCGAAGCGGCTCGGTCGAGGGTGACCACCAGACCGCCCAATCGCTGGGAGGGTTTGAGTTTCACCGGTTCACTTGCCGTCAGGGCATAGCCGGGGGCCCAAATTTCAAAGGTATAGTGTCCCGGGTTGAGGTTTTCGGCCTGGAAGAGCCCCTCGGTGTCGCGGACGCGTTGATAGGTCCCCTCAGGGACAGCAAACCCGGTCTTGGTTGTGGCGCGACGGACGAGAAGATCGAACTGGGGAACGGGTTCTCCTTGGCCGTCCAGCACCTGCCCCTCAATTGAGCCTTGTTGTTTTAGGGTCAGGGTGAGAGGCGTTGTGTAGTCGTCCACCCAACTCCTTGTGGTTCCATCAATGCGTCCCTCACCCGCGGCTCGGATGAGGTAATTATTCGGTACGAGTTGAGACAGGGTAAAACGACCATCTGGACCGGTGAGGGTTTCTGCGGCGCTGGATTGATCTGCCACGCCAATGGGCGTGGCAGTGACCCGAACATTCGCGAGCCCACGATTGTCTTCGGCCGCGACGACTTTTCCCGCCAGAGGAACGGCGTCGAAAAGATGGGCTGTGAGCCTGACGACGGGTGCGTTCTCTTCGGGCGGCACATTCAGAAGGGCATTGGCGTGGCTGTCAGATTGGATGAACAAGCGGGCCCCCGACCTCCCGAGATGTTCAAAAACAAAACGTCCGTTCTCCCCTGAGAAGACGACCCGACTCGGTCGGGCGACAGAGGGAGAGGTCCCAAAGGGCATGGCATGGTGGATGCCGATGTGGGCTCCGTGCACGGGTTCACCTCGATCGTCCACAACGAGTCCTTCGAGCCGAATGCCGGAGTTGACGACAAGGTCACCGAGGTCTGTCTGGGACCCAGCCTTGACGGTGAATGGTCCCGAGTGATCCGTGGCGAAGTCCTGCCCTTCGATGCGAAGAACGAGGTCAGAGGTGTAGGGGATACCATTCAAGCGGAAGTGCCCACTCTCATCGGACTTGGCCCGGACCTCAAGGTCGACGAGGTCATCGAATCCCAAGAGAACGGGATCGGTGAGAGATCCACGGAGAGCAATCACCGTGGCGTCTCGGACGGGGCGACGGTGCGTTGTAACGATCCTCCCTCGGACGAACCCTTCTCTGGTCGGTGGGGCAGGCGCGTCTGGCGAAGGTTTGCGTGGAGCGGTCTCTGCGACAGAGGGAAGAGGAGGTCGACCAGAGGGGAGAGAGCCCTCTGTGTTTTGGACAGTGGGAACCTCCTTTTCCAAGGTCTCGGGGTTTTGTTCATCGCTCAAGATTTGCATCGTGGCGAGAATGATCGCCAGCGCTGCAATCAGAGCGAGGAGGAGGGTAGATTGTGGTCTCGGTAACATGTGGGCGCACTGCAAGAATCGTGGTCTGAAGGGTGAAACGCAACCCACTCTCTGATTGTGGGTGAAACTCCTTGGAACTTTTTGGATCTGCCCGGATAATCCTCGATCGCTGTTGCTGCCTCTGTGGTCCCATCGTCTAGTCAGGTCTAGGACAGGTGCCTCTCACGCACCAGACAGGGGTTCGAATCCCCTTGGGACTACCAACTCCCGTGTAGCCAGTGACGCGAGGAAAACATGTTCTGCTCTGGGCAAAGAACAGGTGTCTTTTATGCCTCTTTTTCTCTGGGTTATTCTTTGTGAACAATTTTGATTCACAATCCCACACTTGCTCCGGAAATATCGTCCTGATTGGGATGAGAGGTGCTGGAAAGAGCACCTTCGGGCTGTCCCTTGCCGAGGCTCTTTCCATGCCCCTGATCGACTTAGATGACGTAATCGCCACCCTTGGCGGGAGAGACGTTGATGCCCTTCTCTTCCATGAGGGCGAGGAGAGGTTTCGGATGTTCGAAGAACAAGCTCTTGAGCAAGCAGCGTTAGAAAAGGACACGATCATTGCGACGGGAGGCGGGGCTCCATTGAATGCTTCTGCGTTCTCCCGTCTCGCAGAAACGGGTTTGGTGGTTTTTTTGGAGCAAACCTTGGAGGTTCTTCAGAAAAGAGCCCAAGAGCGTCCTCGACCTTCCTTGACGGATTTAGAACCCTCGGAAGAAGTTCTCAGCCTGCTGGAGGCCAGAACACCCGTGTATGAACGGATGGCGGAGATCACAATTCCAGGGGATCATCCCGAGCCTATACTGGCTGTGACGGCTGCATTGAATGCTGGGACAGATGTGAAAAGGTGAACTTCATCATGCAGATGACGAGGTGTCATAAAAAAAGACGGCGGTCTCGATCTGCTCTTCTTTGTGAGTGGTGCAGAACGGCGGCGCTATGTCTTTTGTTCCTGACCTCTGTCGAGGGACAGGTGGACACAATTGAACAGGCCCAGGTGACCCAAGATGCAAGGGACGAAGATCCCGTTGTGGAGGCACGCCGCATCTTGTTGGAGGAAAATCCAGATCGAGATGTCGCGTCGCTCCATGCGCACCTGCTGATCAACGAGGGTGATTTTGAAACGCTGCGTGTTGTCTTCGTCAGTGAAAAACGGGGAGCCATTCTGGGTGTGCTCTCAGCCGTGCAGGTATCGAGGGACCCCTCTCTGTTTTCGGCTCTTCCCCAACTGATGTCGACGACGGAGGACGAGGAGGTTGCAGGCCGTGCATTGGATACGGCGGAGTTTCTCGTGCGCATCCACAGGGAACTCCTACAAGAATCCCTCGGAGAAGTGGCCAATCCAACCCGGGGAGAGGGAGAGCGTCTCGCCCTCATTCAGATCCTCGGAGAATCAGGCCAACTAACGGCTGTGCCGACCTTGATATCTCTCCTTGAGGGGGTACTTCAAGGGGAGTCCCACAGAGCTTTGGTCACACTCACGGCTCATGACGGGAATCGCCAGGTCGCCGACTGGACAGAGTTCTGGAGTGCTCATGACCACCTCACCCGCGAGCAGCTCCTTGAGATGGCTCTTTACCGGGAGCGAGCGGAAGGAGCAGAACGGGAAGCGGCTTTGGTCCAAGAAGTGATCGACCTTCTCATTGCCCATATGGCAGGAGATGTTGATCGGATGATCGAGGGTCTTGCGCATTCTTATCGCGAAGTTCGACTCGAAGCAGCTCGCAGGTTGTTTGAGATTGATGATCCGAAACGGGCGAGCGCAGCGGTTGCTGTTCTTCAACAAAGATTAAAGGGCGAGGTGGGCGTCGAAGCCGAAACACAGGAGTTAGATCCAGAAGTGAGGGCGTTTGTGGTGGCAGCCTATGGGCGATTGGGTCGAGGTGATGAAACGCTCCCGGCTGTTCTTGTCCAGGAACTCCAATCACCGCACCCTTTGGTTTCTCGGGCAGCAGTGGTGGCTCTCTCCTTGCAGCGGGATCGGCAGAGCCTCGTTCTTCCTCTCCTCAGTTACTTGGAGGGCGGGGACCATGAAGTGGCTGTGACGGTCACCGTTCTCGAGGCTATTGCGAAGAATAGGCCTCGGGGGATGCTCGGGCGTTTGCTTTCCTTCCTCGCGAAGGAACAGCCCGTAGAGATTCGCGCGGCGGCGGTCGCGGCCCTGATGGCCGACGAGCAGATCAACGAGTGTCTTGAACTCATGGGCGAGGTGGTCGTTCCTGAGGAAGCCAGAGAAGTGAAATATGC
>JAZALG010000009.1:0-20524 GCA_036229545.1 Planctomycetota bacterium
TGTTTCTGCGGGAAAGAGGGTGACTCGGTGAGCGCTTTCTTGGTCTCCCTCTGAGAGGTCAATTTCTGCAGTTTGGTCCGCATAGCCTGCAGCCTGGACGGTGAGGTGCCAGTTGGTGGGGGTGAGGTCCTCGATTTGGTACATCCCCGGCTCGAGTTCTTCCGTTTTTCTCGTCAAGTTGGAGGGGGGGAGAATAAAAAAGGGCACGTCGTCTTCTGGGGTGATCCGGCCGTGGAATCGTGCTCCCGAAACGGGGTCCCCCTCGCCGTTCTGGACGGTGATCATGAGGGCTTGGGGGGCCGGGAGAACGATCAGGGCCTCTTCTGATCCGGTGGTAAAAACTTCGCTAACTGTGAAGGGCTCGTGGCTGCTGTCTCGAGCGACCGCGACACCCTGGCCAGGCAAAAATCCCGGCAGGCTGAATTTGCCCTCTTCATCGCTGACGGTTCCGCTTTTGAGAAGGGTGAATTCGTTGTTTGACAGTGGCAGGGGATTGCCCGCCATGACCTCTGCTCCTGGAACGGGCTGGCCTGTCTGATCCACAACCTTGCCTGTAATGGAGAGGCCGTCGTACATGTGCAGGATGCCCAGGTCTCGCGTGCTGCCGGCCGCGCCGGTTCCGAGAGGGCCGTGCACGAGCGCGACTGACTCGGGTCGATCAGCAACGATGGTGACGAAACCGACAGGTACGCCGTTGAGAAGGAAGGCGCCTTCTTTGTCTGTATACGTCGTTGGGATTGGAAGGAGTTTTTCGAGGCGTGCGAGGCTCGCGGGGGGCTTCCAGGCAAATTCGGTTTGCCCGTCAGGCCTACCGAGTACAGCTGCTCCCTGGCGCCACTCAGCTGCGGTGCTGACGATATTGAGGGCCAGGACAGGAGCTGGAATATCACCTGCTCTGACTCGGGCTCCGGCGACGGGCAGGCCTTCCTCGTCTTCGAGGACTCCTTTAAAAGTGACAGTTGCCGGCAGAATGATGTCTCCCAGATCGGTCTCCACCCCGCTCGCGGGAGTCTCCATGATCAGGTGAGGCCAGGCGCGTGGGCCGCCCGGGTCTAGAAGGAGGAGCCCCATCTGCCGGGGTTCGATGTCCGCGATGCGAAAGTTGCCGTCGATGTCGGTTACGGCAGAGCCACCATTCAGGTGGAGCGTTGGTTCGGAAATCTCGTCGGGCAGGTTCTCTAAGTCTTCTAAGAACAAGTCGGTCGGGATCATGAAATTGGTCGGCTTCCCTGCCGCATAGGTGATGTGCATTCCCTCAACAGGGAGGCCGTCGGCTTCAAGGACTCGGCCAATGAACGTTGCAAGATCCAGGCGGTAAGACTGGGGCATAACGCGCCCCCGCGCTTCACGAAGGCTGTCTGACTCGAAGGGCTCAACGGAGACGAGGATCTCTGGAACGGCGTATTCTTCATCCTGTAACTCGGGCAGAGCCTGAGTTTCTCTGGCGGTACTTTCCGGTCTGGAAAGAACCGGGACGGGCCCTTCATTGCCCCAATCGTCACTGAGGAGAAATGTGACCAGGAGGATGCCCGTGACGAGCAGGCCGAGGGTGATGGTGAGATTTCTGTTCATCAGGGAATCAAAGGCAGAGCGGATGGAGCAAAACCATCCGGGGAAGGAGAGGTTCAGTGAGGGACACCACCATAACCGGTGAGTGATCGCTCCCGGGGGTCAACAGGCGGGTGTCACGAACATGCCATAAACGGAAGGCCTCTGTGTTTGGCGGGCATGGCGATTCTATGATGTCTCTATGGAATATCGGGGATATTGCTGCCTGCTGCTTGCCGTCCTTTTGGGCGGTTGTGGGGCAATCGAACCGCGACTCCACCCCTGGGATCCTCCCCCTCTGCGGGACGATGGAGCCCTTTTGCATCAGGTCACCGAGAACGAACTGTCGGCGGTCTCACAGTTGTCGGTGGCTCACCATCGTGAGAGTTGGCTCTCCCTGCATCGCGATGACACCGATCCAGTCGTCGCCGCCGTTCTGGAGCATCGCATCCATGTGGGAATGACGTTGGAACAGGTGGTCTTGGCCATGGAGGCTCATCCCATGCGGGTGCGCAACGACGGGCCTCCTGGAGGGCCGGTCTATCTCTGGGAACCCATCCGATTCTGGGTGCGGTTTAATGAGAATGCCCTGGTCGTTGCGGCCGGGCGATTCTGATTCGGTCGTCGCCTTCCGTGCTGAGTCTCCATCGGGTTGGCTTTGTCTTGACCTTCCTGGGGGGCGGGTTGGCGTTTCTAGACCCCCTTGTTGAGAACGTGCATCAACTTCTCCTTCTCCAAGGGGTCAGCCTCGCGGTCCTCATGGCTTTTGCGTTTCGTCTTTTGGCCGGGTCACGAGCGACACAGGACAAAGGAGTCATGACTGCGGTCCTGCTTTGGGCCGTGGCTTTGCGGGCTGTGGTGCTGGTCGGGACCTCCCCGACTCTCTCGGATGACATCTTCCGCTATGTCTGGGAGGGGAGAGTGGTGGCCGTCGGCGAAAACCCCTACCTTTCCCCGCCGACCGACCCCGGCCTGGAAGCCCTCGCCTCTTCCGCGCCGGAATGGGAGGCGATCAACCACCCCGACTTGCCAGCGATCTACCCGCCTCTGTCCCAGGCGTTTTTTTCTCTGATTGCGTCTTTGCGTCCTGACGTACTGGCTTTCCGAATCGGTGCTGTCGCAGCGGACCTTGTGCTCATCTTTCTCCTCGCTCTTCTCCTCAAGAGGAGGGGAGGCGACCCCCGTCTCCTCGTGTTGTACGCGTGGCATCCCCTTGCCGTTCTGGAGACCGCCAGCTCGGGACACATCGAGCCTCTCGCCATGATTCCCATGGCTGTGGGGTTGCTCTTGTTGTTTTCTCCGGCTGTCACGAGCCCTGGAACATCAGCCTTCGGGTTTTTCGGTCTGGCTGCTGCGACGAAATGGGCCGGCGCCTTGCCGGCGCTGTTCGCTGTACGACAGGTTCGTTCCCTTCGGGGACGGCTTTGCGCGTGCTCGGCTCTCTTTTTCTTCTTCCTTGTTCCCTGGATATTTTTTTTGGGTGAGGGAGTGCTTCCCGTCGGATCTCTGGGTGTTTTTCTTGGCAACTGGATCAACTTTGCACCCCTGCATGGATTCATCGCACAAGTCGTGGGGGGCCATCCAGCTCGGGTGGTCTGTCTGGTGATCTGGATGGCCTGGATAACCCACCTGTGGAGGCGGGAGAAAGATCTCATTCAAGCAAGCGCCCTGGCCTTCCTGGGGTTGTTGTTGTGCAGCCCGGTGATCCATCCCTGGTACGGCCTGTGGGTTGTCTTCTGGCTGCCCCTCTTTCCACGCCTCCCGGTCTTGTTGTTGACCGGGCTTCTTCCCCTTCAGTATCTGGCCTGGGTCTCGGCGAATGGGGGTGGTCCATGGCAGGCTCCTTTTTGGGCCCTTCTCACGGTTTACGGCCTCCCTTTGGCGCTCTTTGGCCTCATTCAGCGACAAAGAGCGTCTGGACCCGGTCTTTTCGGGCAGATCAGCAGAGGGTAAATATGCCTTTCCGCTAGGGTTGGCGGACTCTCGATCAGGCCGTATCATGCCACGCCTTCACCTCTCCAAAGAACGAGGCAACTGTCATGACCATGAACCAAGCTCTCCAGCAGTGGGTGGACGAAGTGGCCGCCCTCACCACTCCCGACACGGTGCACTGGTGCGATGGTTCCCAGGGGGAGTACGACACCCTCATCGCTCAGATGGTTTCCGACGGAATGATGGAAGAGATGGACCAGGAGGCTTGGCCGGGTTGCTACTACCATCGCAGCAACCCCAACGACGTGGCCAGAGTTGAGCACTGCACCTTTATCTGCTGCAACGAAGAAGTGGACGCGGGACCAAACAACAACTGGGCCGACCCCGCTGAAATGAAGGAGAAGCTCCAAGGCTTCTTTGAGGGGTGCATGAAGGGTCGCACGATGTACGTCATTCCCTACTGCATGGGCCCTCTTTCATCGCCTCACAGCAAGATCGGCGTGGAGATTACCGACAGCCCCTATGTCACCGCGAACATGCGGATCATGACTCGCATGGGTTCGGCGGCCCTCGATAAGTTGGGTGAGAGCACGGATTTTGTCAAAGGCTTGCACAGCGTGGGTGAACTTGATCCGGAGCGTCGCTACATCTGCCATTTCCCTGAGACGCGGGAGATCATGTCCTACGGAAGTGGATATGGAGGCAACGCATTACTAGGGAAGAAGTGTCACGCCCTCCGTATCGCCTCGGCCCAGGCACGGGACGAGGGATGGATGGCCGAGCATATGCTCATCCTGGGGATCACAAACCCAGAGGGCGAAACCCGCTACGTCTGCGCCGCCTTCCCAAGCGCCTGCGGGAAAACAAACCTTGCGATGCTCATCCCCCCTGTGGAGTACCAGGGATGGAAGGCTGAATGCATCGGAGATGACATCGCATGGCTCCGCTACGGAGAGGACGGCCAACTCTGGGCGATCAATCCCGAGGCAGGGTTCTTCGGCGTGGCTCCTGGGACCTCTGACGAGACGAACCCCTGCGCCCTGGCTTCTCTCAAGACCAACAGCATTTTCACCAATGTCGCTGTGACGGATGACAAGCACCCCTGGTGGGAGGGCCTCTCCGAGGCGCCGTCCCACGCGATCGACTGGAAGGGCAACGACTGGACCGCTGAGACGGGAACGGATGCTGCTCATCCCAACAGTCGCTTCACCGCTCCGGCGTCTCAGTGCCCCATCATTTCAGACAAGTTTGACACTGCCGAGGGGGTGCCGATCTCGGCTTTGATCTTCGGCGGCCGCCGGGCGCGCACGGCGCCCCTCGTCTACGAGGCATTCGACTGGAACCACGGGGTGTACGTCGGTGCGATGGCTGCTTCCGAGACCACCGCTGCGGCAACAGGCGAGGTGGGTGTCTTGCGACGTGATCCGATGGCGATGAAGCCCTTCTGCGGATACAACTTCGGCGATTATTTCGGACACTGGCTGGCGATGGGGGCAAAGTCCGACAAGGCTCCCAGCATTTTCCACGTCAACTGGTTCCGTAAGGACGAGGAAGGTGGTTTCCTCTGGCCGGGATTCGGGCAGAACATGCGGGTTCTCGAGTGGATTCTAAGGCGCTGCGCTGGAACGGTAGACGCCGAGGAAACGCCCATTGGCTATCTCCCTCGTTCCGAGGATATCAACCTTGAAGGAATCGACGTGGGGCCGAAAGAAATGGCCCAACTCCTCGATGTGGAGGTCAGCGCTTGGAAGGAGGAGTTGCCCGGGCAGAAAGAATTCCTTGAGACCTTCGGGGATCGGATGCCTCAGGAGATGTGGTCCCAATATCAATCTCTTGAAGAGCGGCTGGCTGCTGTAACCATTCAGTAAAGCCAACGCGCAGGCGCGGGTCTTCGGGTTGTGCCTTTCTGATCGGTAGAGAAGGAAGAGGCCATGTCAGCGACGGGACGCACAACGCTTGCCTATGCTTCACTCGGGCACGCTCTGTGCCATGGAAGCCAACTCCTCCTCCGGGTGAGCCTCGTTGCTGTTGCTCTAGACATGGGAGTGAGCCTGACCGAAATCGGCTTGGCGATCACTCTCTATACCCTGTCCATGGGCCTCGCTTCGGTCCCGGCGGGTCTTCTCGCCGACCGGGTTGGAACGGGGCGGGTGACTTGCCTGTACTTCTGGCTCATCGCCCTCTCTGCGGGGCTTTGTGCTCTCGATCAGGGCTATGTTGTGTTCCTCGCTTGCCACGCCCTTCTTGGAGCGGCGGCGGGGGTATACCACCCCGCCGGCCTTGGCCTGCTTTCGGTGAGCCACGAGGGTCGAGCTCGAGGCAGAGCTTTCGGCTTGCACGGCGTGGTGGGAAGCCTGGGGATTGCGACGGTGCCCCTCCTCGCGAGGGAAATGGCTGGCGGTTCTCTCGGTTGGCGTGGGAGTTTTATCTGTCTCGCTGGAGCCGCCCTGGTCGGCGGAATGCTGGGAGTCTTTCTGCTCCGATCCGGAAGGCTTCCCACGGGACAGGTGGAGCGAGTCGAGGAGGATTCAGGCAGGTCGCTACCGCGGGGTGCGCTCCTTCTGCTCGCCGCGGTGGGGATCAACGGTTTTCTCCTGGAAGGATTCACCACGGCGTTCCCTTTCACGATGCATGAGACGATGGACATCACATGGGATCCCTATGTGATGATCGCCGGCGTGTTGGCCCTCAGCGGGGTGGGGCAATACGTGGGGGGAGCGTTGTCCTGGGGTGGGGCGGCTCGGAGGTGGTACCTCCTGATGTTGGTTGTGCAACTGGCGCTCCTCGTCGGAATGGTGCTCTTCTTTGAGGGAGTGGTGGTGCCCCTGTTCTTCATGGGGGCCTTTGCCTTCACCATCTACATGACGCAGCCCGTGGAGAACCAGATCGTGGCCGATCTCTTCGCTCAGTCGAGGCGTGGAATGGGCTATGCGGCAAAATTTTTAGCGGCTTTGGTTGTCGGATCCGCGGCTCCGATCCTCGTGACGCAGTTCCTTGAGACGGAGGGAGGAGCCTCCCAGGCTTACACCCTGCTGGCCGTGGCATCGATCCCAGGCCTGTGCGCAGCCTGGATGCTCTGGCGGAATGGGCTGGAAGAGTCAGCCCAGGAGGCGTGACGCCGAGTCAGACGTTTTCTTCGTCCTGATCTCCTCGGCGATTAGAACTCCATGGGCTCTTCGTATTCGCTCTCGTTTGTGTCGACGGGGAGGGCGCAATCGACCCACCCAGGGGCAATAACGTTGCCCTCAGGGTCTCTCTTCCCTCCGAAGCCGCCGTCGATGTTCACCAGATCGGTCCAGCCGGCCTTCTCAAGGTCATAGCAGGCGCCCAGGGAGCGACCGCCCATCTTGCACGAGACGTACAGGGTTTGGTCTTGCGGAAAGGTCGCCTCCATCGCGTAGAGGAAGCCGGCGTTGGGGGTCATTTCTCCGGTAGCGGGGTCCGGGAGGACCCAGGGGATATTGCTGGAGTTTTGAGGATGGCCGGCTTCATATTCGGGGACGGTCCGAACGTCGACAAAGTTCACTTCGGCGTGAGAGGACATCTCTTCATAGGCTTCTTCAACGGTCACGGTTCGGATGGTCATGATCAGGCTCCTATAGGGGTTTCACCTTCTTTGCTCTTGGACCCCTCATACCCTGTTCGATGTGGAGGGTCACCTGCTGGTCCGGTTTGAGAGTTTGAGGGTCAGCTTCGATGTCGCTGTAGTGAACAAAGACATCGGGCTTGCCGTCAACAGAGAGATAGCCATAGCCATCGGAGTCTTTGAAGCTCTTCACCGTACCGTTCACTATTTTTGGATCTCTTGAGTTGGTGTGCGGAGCAGACCATACCCTCCAGAGCACCAGAACTTCAGCCCCCGGCTTCTCATCGCCACTGATTCGGTGGCTGTGCTAGGCTCCGATTCGTGATTACCGGGACGGTGCGAGAACTTCGGGTAGAGAGCCAGATCCTCAAGGGAAACCCCCTTGGCGATCCGGATGTTCGAGGAGTTCCTATCTACCTTCCCCCGGTTGAATCGTCTGAGGGGCTTCCCCTTGTCGCAGTTCTCGCGGGGTATACCGGGATTGGAGCGGGGCAACTTTACGGGACTCCCTGGGATCCTTCTTTTCTTGATCGTTACGAAATGCTGTTTGATCGAGGTGAAGTCAGCCCCTGTGCTTTTTTCTTCCCCGACTGCTTCACCCGACTCGGAGGAAGCCAGTACATGAACTCTTCGGCGACGGGGCTCTATCGGGACCACCTGATCGAGGAGGTCCTGCCTCTTGTTGAAGAGGCCACAGGAGCCGGAGGAGAGCGTGATCGCCGAGGAGTGATGGGGAAATCGTCCGGCGGCTATGGCTCTTTCCATCTTTGCTTCGAACACCCAGATTTATTCTCCGCGGTGGTGAGTCACAGCGGTGATGCCGGATTCGACCTGTGCTATCGCCCTGATTTTGGTCATCTCCTCGAGCAGATCGAATCCCACGGGGGGGTGGAAGAGTTCGTGGAGGCATTTGAAGAGTCACCTCAAAAAACAACCCCTCTGATCTTGGCTATGGGGGTTTTGGCCATGTCTTCGGCCTATTCTCCTGACTCCGGCGAACCTCTTGGCATTGCTCTTCCATTCGAACCCCGCACGGGACGGTTTCGACCCGAAGTGTGGGACCGGTGGATGGCCTGGGATCCGGTGACGCTGGCCACCGAAAAAGGAGACGTTCTGAAGGACTTTCACCTCGTCTTTGTCGACTGCGGGACTCGGGATGAGTACCAACTGCAGTATGGGGCGCGTCAATTGGTTGCTGCCTTGAAGGAAAGGGGCGTTGCTGTACAGCACGAGGAGTTCGATGACGGTCATCGGGGAATCGGTTATCGGGTCGAAACATCCCTCCCCCTTATCACCGCAGCCCTGTCTTTGTGATGCATCGTCCCCACCCAGAACGAATGCTAGAGTGGCCCTGTCTCGTCTGCTGAGATCTGTCTGGCAGGACAAAAGAGACAGACAGTCGTCTTGATTTGGGGGCCATCTGGCCTGCCTTGGGGGTTTCGATTCGTGCGAACACTTCGATTCACTCTGAACGGTGATGTCGCCGAGATTGCCGTGCCGGATCATTGGACGTTGCTTGATACCCTGCGCTATCGGGCCGGACTCACGGGCAGCAAGCAGGGGTGCGACAAGGGAGACTGTGGGGCTTGCACTCTTCATGTTGATGGAAAGTCCATCCTCTCCTGTATCACCCTGGCCGCTGACGTAGAAGGCAGGGAGGTCACCACGATCGAAGGGCTGGTCAACTCAGAGGGCCCCGATGTTGTTCAGGACAGTTTCGATGAAGCGGGCTGCCTTCAATGCGGCTTCTGCCAGCCAGGAATGATCATGGCGGCGCGCCAACTGGTGACCGAAAACCCCGAAGCGTCCCGAGAGCAGATCAAGTCGGCCCTTGCTTCCAACCTGTGCCGCTGCACGGGGTACACCAAGATTTATGAGGCCGTGGAAAATGCCTGCACGAAGGTCCGATCCGGAGAGGCTTGATGGCTGACGAAAAACAACGCCAGTCGATCAATACCGTCCATGGTCCAGAGCCGCCTCATGGTGACTTTCATCGAGTTGGTGAGCGGGCTCGCAAGATCGACAGCATGTCCACGGCCACGGGGCAGGCCGTTTACACTGACGATATTGCTCTGCCGGGGATGCTCCATGCCAAGACTCTTCGGAGTCCCCATCCTCACGCGAAGATCCTCTCTATCGACACGTCAGAGGCCCTGGCCCTGGAAGGAGTCCATGCGGTTATCACGGGAGAGGACACTCCGATTCGCTATGGAGTGATCCCCTGGACTCCTGACGAAAATGCGCTGGCTGTGGGGAAGGTTCGATTCGTCGGTGATGAGGTGGCCGCAGTCGCTGCAGTTGATGAGGACACGGCGAATCGAGCTTTAGGCTTGATCAAGGTGGACTATGAACTCCTTGATCCTTATCTCGACCCGCATAAATCCTTGGAGCAGGGGGAGCCTCTGATTCACGAGACCGATGCCAAGGGGAGGCCCTACGCCAAGGGCAATGTTTCCAAACACGTTCTCCTCGATTTCGGTGACGTCGACGAAGCGATGGAGGCTTCGACCCATGTCGTGGAAGACGACTACTTCTTTCACGGGACGGCACATGCACCCATTGAGCCGCACTGTGCTGTAGCCGCCCTTGATGGGAAAGGCGCTCTGACCCTCTGGTCTTCCACCCAGATTCCTCACTACGTCCACCGGGCTCTTGCCAAGGTGTTGGAACTCCCCGCGTGGCGCATCCGGGTCATTCAGCCTTATCTGGGAGGCGCTTTCGGAGGGAAAAGTGATCCGTTCAGTTTGGAGTTTTGCGTGGCGCTCCTGGCCATGCGGACGGGGCGCCCGGTGAAAATGCTCTATACCCGGGAAGAGACGTTCTACACCCATCGAGGACGTCACCCCATGGAGATGCATTTCCGGTCGGGTTGTGATGGCGACGGAAAACTCACAGCGGTGGACTCACAGATTCTCATCGATGGGGGTGCCTACAGCAGTTTTGGTCTTGTCACGACCTACTACGCTGGACAACTCCTGACTGGACCGACTCATTTCCCCGCCTACCGTTTTGATTCGACTCGAGTCTTCACCAATAAGCCTCCCTGCGGCCCAAAGCGCGGACACGGGTCGGTCCAACCCCGCTTTGCCCTCGAGATTCAACTCGATCGGCTTGCAACGTCCGTGGGGCTCGACCCTATCGCTTTCCGCCGGCTCAATTTTCAAGGCGCAGACACGATTACGGTGAATGGACAGCGGGTGACATCCAACGGGTTCCTTGAATGCCTCGACGCGGTGGAGGGGGCGTCGGACTGGACGTCCAAAAGGGGACAGCTGCCCTCAGGCCAGGGGATCGGTTGCGCCGGCTCGATGTACATCTCGGGGACCAACTACGCCGTGTACCCCAATGACATGCCGCAGGCAGGGATCATGGTGAAACTCGACCGTTCGGGACTCGCGACGGTGTACACGGGAACCTCGGACATCGGCCAGGGAAGCAACTCCGTCATGGCGACGATCGTGGCGGAAGAGTTGGGTCTTCGTCTCGAACAGATCCGGGTGGTGGCTGCGGATACAGATCTCACACCGGTTGATATGGGCGCCTACAGTTCTCGTATCACCTTCATGGCAGGGAATGCCGCGATCGATGCGGGAAGAAAGTTGCGGCTGAAGGTGCAAGAGGTCGCGGGTGAAGCCCTCGACATTTCAGCCCAGCAGGTCATTCTGGCGGATGGGTTCGCCTTCGATCGCGAAGATGGAGAACACAGGCTTCCTGTGGAAGAGGCCATCAGGCTCGCGGAGGCGAAGTTTGAAACTCTCGCTGAAACGGGTAGTTACAACACTCCTGAATTGGGAGGAGATTACCGCGGCGGGACGATCGGTTCTTCGCCGGCCTATTCTTTCACTGCTCACGTGGCCCAGGTGGATGTGGACTTTGAAACCGGAGAGATCTTCGTGCCGAAACTCTGGATCGCCCATGATTGTGGTCGAGCCATTAGTCCTGTCCAGGTCGAAGGGCAGATCGAGGGAAGTACCTATATGGGCGTGGCGGAATTGCAGATGGAAGTCCATGACGTCTATGAAAGTGAGACGGTCCCCGAGGCTGGTCTCCACCAGCGCCCGTCTTTGCTGGAGTACACCATCCCTACCAGCGTCGATACGCCCGAATTTGAGGCGCTCATCGTCGAATCGGTGGACCCCGAAGGGCCCTATGGCGCCAAGGAGGCTGGTGAGGGTCCTCTCCATGGCTCGCTGCCGGCAATTGCCAATGCCGTGTACGACGCCTGTGGACTTTGGCTGACCAAACTCCCCTTTACGCCGAGCCGCGTCTTGGCGTCCCTGCGTGAGGCGGGAATCGGGCCGGATGGGGAGGCCCTCTGATGTTACGTCTTCCCGCCTTTGCCTATGAGGCCCCGGAAACTCTGGAAGAGGCCCTTGATCTTCTGGCAACCCGCCCCGGTGCGCGCCTGATTGCGGGTGGCACGGATCTCCTTCCCAACCTCAAGCACGGGGTGGAAGAGGCTGAGGTGGTCGTCTCTCTTTGCCATCTTCCTCAAATGACGGAGGTGGTTGAGAAGGATGACGGTTCTCTCGAACTCGGCGCCATGGTCACCTTGGAAAATCTATCGGAGCACTCTGCGGTTCAGCATCGATACCCGGCTCTTTCTCAGGCGGCTGGGCTGGTTGCAGGGCCGCACCACCGACGAATGGGCACTCTGGGAGGGAACGTGTGCCTCAACACGCGTTGCGTCTACATCAACCAGACCCACTTCTGGAGGGAAGCCCTCGGTTATTGCCTGAAGAAGGATGGTGAGGCCTGCCACGTTGTCAGGAAGGGGAAGCGCTGCGTGGCAGCTGCGAGCAACGATACAGCCCCGGTTCTGACGACTTTGGACGCGACCCTGGTTTTGGCAAGCCGAGATCGGGGTGAGCGAACCATTCCGATTCGAGACTTTTACGTCCAGGACGGAGTGAACAATAAGGCCCTCGAGCCCGACGAAATGCTCCTGAAAGTCATGGTTCCTCCCCCGGCTTCAGGGTTGCACAGCGCCTACGCGAAATTGCGGCCGAGGAACTCCATCGATTTTCCGCGGCTTTCTGTCGCGGTTGCTTTCGAGGTGGCCGACGGCCTGGTCCAGCGGGCCCAGGTTGTCCTCTCGGCATTAGCTGCGCGCCCCCTTGCTGTGAGAAAATTGGATGAAATCACAAAGGGAAGAGAGCCCGGAGAGGATCTCTGGGAGTTGATCGCTGCTGAATCTCATGCCCAGGCCCACCCTCTCTCGAACATCGACAGTGACCCGACCTATCGGCGGGAGATGGTGCCCGTCTATGTGCGTCGAGCGCTTCGCCATGCTTTGAAAGAAGGGGCCTCCCAAACATGATGAAGCCCGTTGTGTTGTTCCTTGAGCGCTTTGGCAATGTCATGGGTCGCACGTTGATGACCCTGCTCTATTTTCTTGCCATCATGCCTGTGGCCGTGGTCTATCGAGTGTTTACCGACACGTTGATGACGAAGCGCCCTCCCTCCTCAACCTACGTCCCTTGGTCTCAAGTGAACGAGACGATTGAGGACGCCCGGCGCCAGGACTGAGCACATGAATATTCTCGGTCTTTCCTTTTACTACCACGATGGCTCGGCGGCACTGATTCGAGACGGCGTGGTGGTGGCCGCAGGGGAGGAAGAGCGTTTTAGCCGGAGAAAGCACGATCCGGGGTATCCCGAGCAGGCCATTGCGTTCTGTCTCAAGCAGGGGGGTATCACCATCGATGAGGTCGACTATGTTATCTTTTACGAAAAGCCCTTCGTAAAATTTGAGCGGATTCTGCTGACAGCCTTCTCCACCTTCCCGTGGAGTCTCAGATTGTTTCGCGAGTCAATGCTCGCATGGCTGCAACAAAAACTGTGGGTTCGCAGCGACATCATTGGCCGGCTCGGCATTCCGAAGTCCAAATTGCTCTTTGCTGACCACCACATGAGCCACGCCGCCGCGGCGTTCTACTGTTCACCCTTCGATGACGCGGCCATTTTGACCATGGATGGGGCGGGAGAGTGGACGACATCGATGGTGGCGGAGGGCCATGGAAATAAAATTGATGTCCGCAAGGAGATGCGCTTTCCGCATTCCGTGGGACTGCTCTACAGCTCGTTCACGGCGTACTGCGGCTTTGAGGTGAACGAGGGGGAATACAAACTCATGGGGATGGCCCCCTACGGGGAGCCCAAGTACGTCGATCGCATCATGAAGATGATCAAGGTGGGGGACGACGGGTCTCTGTGGATGGACATGAAGTACTTCGCCTACCACTGGTCAGCGACGCAGAGTTACACCAAGGCCTTTGAAGAGGTGATGGGGCAGCCGGGCCGGGATCCGGCCTTGGAGGACAAGAGCCTCGACCCCTTCTATTGCGATGTGGCGATGTCGATTCAGAAGGTGACCGAGGACATCATTCTGAAGATGGCGCAGCAGGCCTGTCGCGAAGCGGGGGTGTCGCGATTGTGCATGGCAGGAGGGGTGGCGTTGAATTCTGTCGCTAACGGGAAACTGGTCGACGGGGAGGTCATCAAGGACCTTTACATTCACCCGGCTGCTGGCGATGACGGCGGCGCCGTGGGGGCGGCTTTGTGGGCATACCATCACCTGCTGGATCAGCCTCGGCAGGACGCCATGCCGCACGCGTATTTGGGCAGTTCCTATAGCGACGACGAGGTGGAGGCCTTTCTCAAGAGCGAGAACATCCCCTACACCCGCTATGAAGACAAAGAAGCGCTCTTTGAGAGGGCTTCAGACGACCTCATCGCGGGGAAGGTCGGGGGGTGGTTCCGGGGGCGGTTTGAGTGGGGCCCGAGGGCTCTTGGAAACCGATCGATTATCGGCGATGCCCGAAAAGAGGAGATGAAGGAGATCGTGAACGCCAAGATCAAATTCCGAGAAGCCTTCCGTCCTTTCGCGCCGAGCGTTCTCGAGGAGCGAGCCGACGAGTACTTTGACCTTCCCGGCGATCCGAAGACCGGAGAAGGTCGGGGGCCTGCCCGCTACATGCTGTACGTGGTGCCCGTTCACGAGGGACAGCGCGATGCCATCCCGGCGATTACCCATGTGGATGGATCTGGCCGTCTCCAGACGGTGCAGAAGGAACACAATCCGGATTACCACCGATTGATCGAACGTTTCGCGGAGAAGACGGGTGTTCCCGTGATTCTCAATACGTCCTTCAACCTCAAGGGTGAGCCGATCGTGGAGACGCCTGCTCAGGCCTTCAATACCTTCAGTCGCAGTGAGATGGATGTGTTGTACCTCGAGAACTGCGTTGTGGAGGCAGAGGCCAAGAAGATCATCGACACCACCCCCTTCATGCTTCGCCCCGAGGGTGACCGTGTGGCGGAGATGGTCTCATGAGTTTTCTCCTTCTCTCCCAGACTGACGCGCTCTCGGTTTTTTCCCAACTCGGTTTGCTGGAGAGGGTCTTCCTCTGTGGCTGGGCGCTCTTCAGTGTCTTGTATTGGCGGACTTACATCCGGGAGGAGTCCATTTTTGGCTCGACGGCCAAGGTGGGCCTGCTGTTTCTCTTTGTGTACGCCATTTTTTGGGTTTTCGACTGGGTTGGCTTGATCGTTCCTCCGGAAGAGGCCATGACCCTCGGCATCTTCGAGGTGCCCCTGATCGATGGCCCAAGAGTGCCCCTGGTCGTCGCAATGGTCCCTTGGCTTGTCCTTCTTCTTGTGGGGTTGGTGATCTGGTCCGCCCGAGGAAAGTTTTCCGTGGCGTTCAGTTTGATTCTCTCGGCCTGGGACCGGGGACATTGGTACATGCTTCCTGTGATTTTCATTCTGATGACCATCGGACTGCTCCTTGCCGCTGCTGCGGCCAGTCCAATCCTCTCGCCCTTCATCTACACCCTCTTCTAGGGCGCCGACGGCCTACTTTTCGTAGGGCCTGATCTCGTCGCTGTACTGAACAGTGGAGGCGATGGCCTCCTGGAAACTTTCGGGGAAGAGAAAGGGCGCGCGCGAAGCAAGATCCACTGCAAGGGGAGGGGCTTTTGCCGCACGCCAGGTTTCGGAGAGGCTCGCATGGTCATGGGCGAAGGGGACAAGGAAGGTGAAAAACAGAGCTCCATTAAGAATCCCTACCAGGGCTCCCATTTGCTTGTTTTCCGCTTTGTTCTCTGAGGAGCCTTTTCCACCGGATGATTTGCGCAATTTTACGAAGAGGGCGATAACCAGAATCGCGGTGACCAGTATTCCATAGGTGAAGAGGAGAGCTCCCATATCTGTGGTGTCCGCGATGCGGGGAAACCAATCGATGACCTTGGGCGTGAAAGCCTTCCCCATCCACATTGCCGCAACAAGCCAAAGAAGCATGGAAAATGTGGAGCCCAGACCTCTTGTGAATCCGAGGAGAACGCCCCCTCCGACCAGTCCAAGAGCGACCCAGTCAACCGTCGCAAGTTGGAGCGCTCCGTCATTCACAGGCTGTTCCCCATCCAGGCTGTCATGAAAAATCTCTCAGGCACCGAACCTTTGTTGGATTCTCGCTGAAAGTTCTAAAGGCATATAATCCCGCGCTCCACTCCACTTCAATAGAAACCTGACCATGCGCACTCCCGACGAACTTCAATCCGAGCTGCCTTTTTGGGCGAAGACTGCCGATCTTGTGGACCAGCACATCGATTTGGCCCTGAATCTCTCCCAGAGCGGTCACCCAGGAGGAAGCCGTTCCAAGGTTCACGCTTTTTTGACCCTCCTCCTTTCGGGGTGCATGCGATGGGACATCCTTGGGCCCGAGCGTCGTTTTTCTGATCGCTTTGTTCTCATCGCTGGCCATACCAATCCGGTTGTTTACGCCACGCTCGCCGTTTTGAATCAGGCACTCCGTCTTCGACACGAGAGATCGGGAGAAGATCGCTTTGCCGTTCGCCTCGGGCCGGATTTCACTCTCTACCCGGAGGACCTGCTGGGGTTGCGCCAGAACGGGGGGCTTCCCGGTCACGCTGAGATGGAAGGCAAGACCCTCTTTTTCAAAGCCAACACCGGGCCCTCGGGTCATGGCGCTCCGATTGCAGCAGGAGAAGCCATGGCACTAAAGCACGCGGGTGCCGGAGAAGTGTTTGTTTATGCCATGGAGGGGGAGGGTGGCCATACCGCCGGGGCCCACCATGAAACGAAGAACAGTGCGTGGGGACTGGGCCTTGGGAACCTGATCTATCTGATGGACTGGAACGATTGCGGGATTGACGACCACCGCATCTCCAGCGTGGTGCACGGAACTCCGAAGACTTGGTTTGAAAGTTACGGATGGCGTGTCGCCGGGACCGAGGAGGGCAGTGATTTTGCGTCGTTGCTTCCGGCGTTCTATGAAATTGCGGGGAGTCGAAATCATGAGAGGCCCGGGTGCATCTGGTTCAAGACGCGCAAGGGCCGGGGCTACCTCAAGTACGACAACCTCTCTCACGGGGCGCCTCACAAGTATTGCGACGAGAAGTTCTGGGCTCTTCGAAAAGAGTTCGGCGAGACCTATGGCGTGGAGTTTCCCGGGGCGGGAGACGAGCCGCCTCAAGACCGTCCGAGCCGCGTGAGCCAGACGCGCGATCATTTCGACGTGGTCCTGGATGTGATGGCCAAGGACGAGGCTCTTGTGGACTACCTTTCGGATCGACTGATCGACTTAGGGAAAGCGGTCCCGGATACGCTCGAGAGCTTTACCTGGGATACTGCATCCGACCCCCTTGAAGATCCTCGCCTCACCGACCCCGAGGCTCTTCCTGCCGAGGTGTTCTTTGCTCCAGGCGAAAAGGCGCCCAACCGGAAGGGGTTGTCCAAGTTCGGGGCGTGGGCCAATGCCGTGGGAAGGGAATCATATGGCCGCCCGCTCTTCTTGGTGTGCGCAGCGGATCTCGCTGACAGCACGAACATCTCAGGATTTGGCGATGGCTGGAACGGTGAAGAGGGGTATGGGTGGTATCACCGAGAGGATCATCAGGCCGGTGTCGTCCTGCCCCAGGAAATCACCGAATTCACGAATTCTGGAATCGTGTGCGGGATGGCCTCGGTCAACCTGTCCGAGAAGCCGTTCGATGAGTATCGAGGGTATTTTTCAGCCTGTTCGACCTATGGGAGTTTCAGTTATTTGAAGTATGGGCCCATGCGGTTGTGGAGCCAGATGAGTCAGGACAGCCAGATTCAGCTTGGGCGGGTGATCTGGATCGCGGGGCACAGCGGGCCCGAGACCGCGGAGGACAGCAGGACGCACTTCGGCATCTTTGCGCCGGGAATCACGTCTCTCTTCCCCGAGGGCCACACATGTAACCTCCATCCCTGGGAGGCGAACGAAGTTCCTGTTGTTCTGGCGGCTGCTTTAGCTGGGGGTTATCCCATTATCGTGTTGCACTTGACGAGGCCGCCCATCGAAGTGCCCGATC
Source organism: Planctomycetota bacterium (assembly GCA_036229545.1). Lineage (GTDB taxonomy): Bacteria > Planctomycetota > B15-G4 > B15-G4 > B15-G4 > JAZALG01. The sequence continues at coordinate 17,425 of JAZALG010000009.1, forward strand.
GCTCTGCACTGGGCATGGACTCCCATTTTCATGCGGCGAAGGGGGCCTACATCATTCGCGATTTTGACTCCGATCGCCCCAAGGATGGCACCATCATCATTCGTGGCAGTAAGAGCACGTCGAATCTCGTGTCGCTTCTCCCCTGGTTTGATGAGGAGGGCCCCAACATGAAGATTGTCGCGGCCATCAGTCACACGCTTTTCCGGGCACAGGAAGAGGAATACCAGGAGCGTGTCCTCTCACCGGAAGACTGGGCAGATTCCTTTGTTGTGAGTAATACGGCCCGATGGAACATGAATCACTGGATTCCTCATGCGGTCGCTGCCGACTATGCCCTGACCCCCGATCACGATGACCGATGGAGGACCGGTGGGTCGGTGGATCAGATCGTGGCGGAGTCCGAACTCGATGAGGAGAGTCTCAAACAAGGGGTTCTCCGGTTCATCGCTGATCGGGATCAACGTTTTGCTCGGATGAATCGGCTTTTGTCGGGAGTTCGAGCGAGCGAAGAAACCGACGACTCAATAGAGTCATAAGCGTTTAGAGGTGTCCGGTGTGGCACGACCGATTTTTGCCTTGTTCAAATCGGCGCCAGATTTTTTTTGTGACTTCATTCTGAATCCCCACAAAAGATGAATCTGGGCTACACTGTCGCCCACATAGGTCGACTATTTCGTCGGCCATTGGCGAACAATGGGAAGTTGCCGCGGTAAGCGGCGGGGGAAAAACGAGATGAGTACTCTGGAGTCTCCGCACACTCTGCGGGTGACGGGGAATGTTCCACAGGCGGTGGCATTGGCTTTCCTCAAAGGAGAGCCGCGCGAGAATGTCTATCTGATATCCAGAATTTGGCAGTCGGGAATGACCGATACTCTGGACGCGAGTCACGGTTCATTCCTCGGTGCGTTTGATGATGACCAGTCCTTGCGGGGCCTGTGTTTCATGGGGAACGGAGGCACCCTTGTCTTGAGCGTCGATGACCCCTGGGTGGCCGGCACTTTTGCCGAACCCCTCGCGGAGCGCGGTTTCCCATTTTCTCTTTGTGTGTGTGAAAACACCGCCAGCCGGGTTTTCCTCTCGGCCTATAAGAAAGTTGGGGGGCCAAAGCCCCTCATGGATCGAAGGCAGCCCTATTACATCCTCGATGCTTCCTCCCTCGCAAAGCGTGGGGTCAAGGAACTTGCAGTGGAGCAGGCCTCTCTCGATTCGATTGATGAACTGACCGAGATGGCCTGCGCCATGGTGGCGGAGGACTTCAAACTCAAAAACCAAGCGGTGAATCGTTCCCAGTATCGCTCCCGCATGACAGACAAGGTGATGGGTGGCCGGGCATTCCTCTCCCGGGACGATGATGGCCGGGCCGTGTTCAAGTGTGATTTCGCAGTGCTGGGACCATACGGGGGATTGATGGAGGGGGTCTTCACACCCAAGAGCGACCGAAAAAATGGGATTGCCACACGGGCGATCTGGTCTTTATGTCGCGATCTGCTTGGAGAGGGTGAGATTCCTTTCATTGCGCTCCATGTGGATGCGAGGAATAAGGCGGCGAGACGGGCCTACGAAAAAGTGGGGTTCCAGCAGGCGGGTGACTTCCGACTGATCCTGATGCCTGCCCGCCATTCTTAAGAAGCGTGCTGGATGCGCTCCTGGCTTTACCCGCTGTGGGTGAGGAAGCGTTCGGCATCAAGGGCGGCCATGCACCCCGTCCCGGCGGCGGTGACTGCTTGCCGATAGACGCTGTCCGCGACATCCCCTGAGGCGAACACGCCAGGCACGTTTGTCGCCGTTGTTCCGGGCTTCACGACGAGGTACCCCTTTTCATCCATGTCGAGCTGCTCGGTGAACACCTGCGTGTTGGGTGTGTGCCCGATGGCGACAAAGCACCCGGCAATCGGCATCGAGTAGCTTTCGTTGTCCACGGTGTTCTCGATGGTGAGGGAAGCGAGTTTTTTTGCTTCCCCTTCTGGACACATCTCCGCCACGGTGCTGTTAAGAAGAAATTCGATCTTGGGGTTGTCCTTGGCCCGTTGAACCATGATGCGGCTCGCTCGAAATTCCTCGCGACGGTGGATGACGGTGACCTTGCTCGCGAATTTTGTCAGGAAGTTGGCTTCTTCCATGGCGCTGTCTCCACCGCCCACGACGGCGACGGGAACATCCCGAAAAAATGCACCATCACAGGTTGCGCAGGCAGAGACGCCGTAGCCCATGAGTTCGTTTTCGCCGGGGACTCCCAGAAGACGGGCCGATGCGCCGGTGGCGACGATGACGGCCTTGGCTTCAAGATCGGTCCCGTCGCTGTCCGTGAGGGCGAAGGGGTGACGCGTGAAGTCGACTTTGACAATTTTTCCGGGGTGACACTGCGTCCCGAACCGCTCGGCCTGGGCCTTGAACAACTCCATGAGTTGAGGCCCCATGACTCCTTCTGGAAAACCAGGGTAGTTTTCCACGTCGGTTGTGATCGTCAGTTGTCCGCCCGGCTGGAGCCCTTCATAGAGAAGGGGGGAAAGGTCAGCACGGGAGGCGTAAAGGGCGGCGGTATACCCGGCCGGCCCTGAGCCAATGATCACAAGTTCGTGTGCCATGTCTCCCGCCCTCCTTCCCGGGCATCTGCTCATAGGAGGAACGGGGCGGATCCTATCAAGGCGCGTGGGCAGACGCACTCGTCGTCGGTAGGATCTCTCTGATGAACGGACGCGATCTTGACAGCAGCGACGAGAAGGACCTCTTCACGGATTGGGATGTTCCTCCGGAAGAGGATGGCGGCGACAGGCCTTTGGACGAGTCCCTGACAGTCCCTGAGGTCGCTGACCGCATGAAGGTGGCACTTGAGCAGACCTTCCCTGAGTCCTTTTGGATCGTAGGGGAGGCATCTGGCTTAGAAAGGGCGGTGGGGGGGAGAAGTGGCCATTGGTACTTCAATCTCGTAGACGATCAGGCCGAGGGCGATCGGCAGCGAGCCTCGCTCAATGTGATTATGTGGCGAGGCACAGTGGAGAAACTCTTCGGTGCAAAGGGGAAGTTGGTCGGTCAGGTGGAGCCAGTGGACGGCGTGGTGTTTCGGGCCCGGGTGAAAGCGGATTTTTATGCACCCCACGGG
>JAZALG010000010.1:0-5292 GCA_036229545.1 Planctomycetota bacterium
CGGGTCTTCGATGGTTACGGCTCTTCAGGACGGTGATCGCATCTTGGTGAGCCATTCTCCCTGGATTATGAATCCTCTGAAACGGGGGGATACCGTGATCTTGAACGTGGAGCAGGAGGTCTTGGTGAAGCGGTTGATCGGCCTTCCGGGGGACAGAATCGCCATGTGGAAAGGACTCGTGATCTTGAATGGTGATTTTTTGAACGAAAATATTCCTGCAGATCGAAATCGCCCGGATTCTTTCCCAGAAGTTGTTCTGGGTGGGAATGAGTTTTTCGTCATGGGAGATCATCGGAAAGTCTCCGTGGATAGCAGAGACTTTGGGCCCGTCAAGAGAGATGAAGTGATCGGGTCGGTACTCGTTCGATTCTTGCAGGAGAAGATGGAACCGATGCCCATGACACGGGCGGGTACGCGCTGACCGAGTCGGTGTTGTTCCAAGCGGTCACCTGATGTCACCATGGAGGTATGGGGGCGACATTTGAATACTTTGCATCTTGGCGGTGTCTTCAATCCATTTTGAGTCGATCGCTTTTTGTCCCTCAGATTCTTCCCATCGCTGTGATTGCGGTGGGAGCGAGTTGGCTCGGTGTACGTCTCGCCTCTTCTGTCTTAGGTGGAACGGAAGGCTTCGTAGGGGAGGTTCGTGATGGGGCATTTCTTTTCTCAGGCGCTTTAACGATTAGCCTCGCCGAACCCCTCGGGCTATGGAATGAAGCGCGTGCCGGAATGCTCACACTGACCTTAGCCCGTGCAGATTTCGCGGGACTGCTCTGGAGATGCGTGGGGTTAGTCATGGCCTCAACGCCTGTACTCTTCGCCGTAGCACTGGTGACGGGGGGGTGGCCAAGCCAGCCGATTGGCTTGATCGGAGATCTTTCCGTCATGGCCGCCGCAGGGCTGTTCTTGGGGTCGTTTCTTCGGCGCTCTCTGCTCGTCCCCTCATTCTGGTTGCTGTTGATGATCGTCCATCTGAGGCCTTGGCTTGATGCTGGTGCAGGACACTCTGTGGCTTGGTTTCTCCCTCAACCAGAAATGACGGGCGAATGGCCGGAGCTTGTTCACGGTGCCCTTTGGATTGGGGCAACCCTGACTCTTGCCAACTGGAAAGTTCGCCAGATCGCTGGCCGGGCGCATTAAAGCGCCCCCTTTGTTACGGCGAAGGATAAAAAAAGAAGTCGGCGGCGAGGACCATGAGAATCAGTGAGCCGGTTACCCATGTGCGGCTTTTGAAGTGGAGAAGTAGGGCGGACATGGTGGCGAAAGCCGTCAGAGCAGTGCGATCGAGGGTCCACTGCAGCATCGCGCTCTCGCGGAGGGTCTGTTCTGGAGCCAACGTTGGTGGTGTGGAAAGGGATATCTTGGCAAGGACCGTTTGCAGTCCTTGGGATGCGGGTAGCGAGCCGATTTGAAGAGAAATCGCGGCCAGAGTGACGCACCAGATGATGGACAGGACGGTGATGGCGAAGAGGCCTGTCGACGGAGCATCGGCGGAGTGAGGCTGAAAAAGTTCGGCCATCCCTTTCCCTGCCAGGAGGATCAAAGCGGTCACAAGAACCCACTGACTTCCGGTTAAAACAGATGACTGTCCCCCAAACAGACCTCCCATTCCCATCAGTGAGAGGGTGATGAGAGTCAGCCCGAGCCATGGGCGAGTGGAGGGAGGGTTGAAGATACGGGTGAGCGCAAGAAAGAGGATCATGGGGCTGAGATAGGGGGCTGTGGTTTGTCCCTCGCCGAGAAGCGCCTTCCCCAGAGCGAAGGCGCTTGGCTCTGTCGTGAGCGCTGAGGGGAGTTTCAGAACCAGAGATGTGATTTGCCCAAGGCCCCAGGAACTCGTGGGAGTAGTGAACCCACTTTGGAAGACGGCAACGAAGGCAAGGCACGCTGTCAGGGTGCCGAACCATGGGGCCGATCGAGGGCGTCGAGGGGGCGATTGGTGCACCACAGCTCTAGGCTCGCTTACGTGCGATGGCAAACACAGAATGGCCCCAGGGGGCGTTGCGGTGGCCGAGAAGGTGGCGTTCTCCGGCAAAGATCTTGGCCAACAGTCTGTTGAGAAACGGAGGAACCGGCCAGGAAAGATTCGTGCGAGTCGTGTTTCTACTGGGGAAAATCTGTTCTTTCAGTTTGACGAGCATGACGATGGGGACGATGACTGGCGCAAGAACCACGTTGACGTAGGTAGTGCGGGACACTTCAAACCCAGACTCTTTGAGTTTCACCTCAAGGTCCTTGCGATTGTAGCGTCGATAATGGTGTGCGATCCGATCGTTTGTGGCATAGAGCCATGGGTATGCCGGAACCGAAACGGCGAGTAATCCACCAGGCTTGAGACACCGAAAGGCGTCGCAGAGCATGGCTCGATCGTCTTGAGTGTGTTCGAGAACGTCGAAGAGGGTGATGAGGTCTTGGCTCGTGGTACGGATGGGAAGGCTCTCCGATTCGCCGGCGAGGGCTGTGCGGTAGCCGCGGCTTTGACACTCCCTTGCGCAGGGTTCATCGACTTCAAGGCCGGCGACGGATCCAAATTGAGCGAGGGGCTTTAGAAATCCACCGACCCCGCATCCCACATCGAGGATTTGACGGGTGGAGGGATCCTCTTCCATGTCTTCCGAAGAAAGGGCTTTGTGGAGTAGGGCAACGTAGAGTTGACGCCGCCCGATGAACCACCAGTGGTGTTGATCGAGTGCTGCGAATTGTTGGAAGGCAGAACGGTCCATGAACGAAGGCTATCGTTTGCGCGCCACTACGATCATTTCGTCTTGGAGATTGATGTAGAGAGAGAGATTCTTCAAGAGAAGGAGAGGCGAGGCTAGGCGGGAGAGCACTTTGTGGATTCGCTCTAGGCGTTCGACGATGAATCCCATGGAAACGTATTTCCCGGCCTGTCGTGAAGTGTTCTCGGCCATGATGAATCCGGATTCTTCAAGGAGTCGAGCAAGAGACCTTGGATCGAAGTGGAATAGATGTTCCTCGTGTTTGTAATGCTGCCATTTGCGCCCCATGACTCGTGCAAAGAGGCTGGCAACATTTTGCGTTTCAAGGATGAGACAACCGTCATCTTTGAGAAGGTCATGGGCCTTGCGAAGGTGGGCGATCGGGTCTTCGAGGTGCTCGATAACGTCCCACAGGGTGATGAGGTCGTAAGTTTTTGGTGGGACCTCAACGGATAAGAGGTCGCCCTCAACGATGTTGGGGAGGTCGAGAGTCGTGGCCGCGTATTCCACCATGGGCTTCGCGATTTCTACCCCGCTTATTTCCCAGTTCTGTTCGCGCATGACGGAAAGAAAAAATCCTGCAGCGCAGCCCACATCGAGAACGTGTCCCGGTGTCTTGAGGTGGTGACCAATGATTGAGGATCTCCGCCGGTAGGTGCGTTCGTACAGTTTTTTATCAGCAAGATACTCGGTGTATCCGAAATCACGCGCCCGCTCCGATTCCCAGTATTCCTCCTGGTACATTTCGTGAAGGCGTTTCGAGGAGAGTCGCGGATTCACGTACACCAGACCGCACTTTCGGCATTCCACGACTCGATAGGGATCGTCCTGAAATCGAATCAGTTCGTCCTCAACCCGGCAAAAGAGGCATGGGACGTCACGGGTGTCGGGAGGGGCTCCCTTTGTTTTGGAGGCCGGGGACATAGCGGAAAGCCTACCCGAAGTACTCATCGCTCGCGGCGATCTCAGAGTGATCAATTCCTTCGTGACGGATGGTACGTCGCGCAACGGCACGTCCCATGGCGACAGAATGGTCCATGTTTCCGTAGCGGAAGAGGCCCTGTCGCCCCGTCGATTCGAAGTTTTCAAACTCTTTGACGAAATCGAGGAGGCAGTTAACGTTTTCTCGATAAGTCAGGTCATAGATGGGGTAGGCGTAGTCGACACGGCGTACCCACCCCCCAGGGAGAACATCTTTTTTCTCAAGGAGACCGAGGGTGACGAGGTTCTCCTGTGCGAGGTCGATGAGTGCGTCATCGTCCATCGACCAGTGGTGCCCGCCCGCGGTCGCTGTGATTTCAGCGCAGACAAGAGTGGAGCCTTCGGGGGCGCAATTCGCGCTGAAGTTGGTGAACTCGCTGATGCGATGGACGGCGATATGTTCTTCAGGGATGTAAATCCAGTGGTCCGGTGTCAGCTGGGGGCGATCGATTTTCAGGTACACAAAAACGATCCCTTTATGGCGTAAATTGCCGACGGCATTGCTGACTTCATCCGGGACTCCGCTATCGAGCATGGATGTGAGGAGGGTGAGAGGGATGGTGCTGATGAAGAGTTCGGATTTCTGTTGGTGTTCTTTTCCATCTTTCTCGTAGACGACGGCAGAGATCCGATTTCCCTCTGAGAGGATGCGCTGGACGGTGGCACCGAGAATGACGTTGCCGCCCTGCTTTTCGATGAGATGCTTATAGCCCGTGGATAACTGTCCGATACCCCCGGTCTTGGGATACAGGAACTTTGAGACATAGGTTCGGGGGACATTTTTAGGAGGGAAGAGGGTCTTCTTAACGGTGTCCCATAGATTGAGAAGGGAAATGCGCTGGGAAGCCCAGTCTGCGCTGATCTCTGTGCAGGGGATTCCCCAGGCTTTGCGGGTGTAGGTCCCGAAGAACAATTCGTAGAGGGTGCGGCCAAACCGTTTCAGGATCCAATTCTCGAAATTGTCGTCTGGAATGGGGCGGACAGCGTTACGGATGCGGACCGCGATGTAATCCCAGAAAGCTTTTAGGAGGGTGAAGGGTGGAAGACTGGTCAGGACGTTGATGGCTTTTAAGGGGTAGTCGAAGAAAGCACCCTTCATGTAAATGCGAGAAAGGCGGTCCCTGTAGTGCCAGTTTCCGTCCAGAACCTCTTTGAAGTGGTCATTGAGTTCTTCCAGATTGCTGTAGAGACGGTGAGGCCCGTGGTCATAGGTGAACCCCTCTTTTTCGAAAGATGAAGCGAGGCCTCCGACCCGGTCTTCTGTCTCCAAGACCGTGACTGACCACCCTTCTTCCGAAAAACGATGCGCGGCAGCGAGGCCGGCAAGGCCTCCGCCGAGGATTGTGATGGTCTTTGGTTTTTCAGTCATGCTTGCGGGATGGCACGGTTTGGGGTGTTGTCATTTCGACCTCTCTGCCCATCATTCCCCAGAATGGAGTGAGATGCATCGACGGAATGGCCTCTGGCCATTTATCTTTTTTTCCCCAATCGGCGACGAATGGAGATCAACTCAATCAAAGACCCGATGACATCGCGAATCACTTTGACTCGAGTGTCAGCGACATGACGCCAACGCACCGGGATTTGCGCA
>JAZALG010000011.1:0-10298 GCA_036229545.1 Planctomycetota bacterium
ACCGTCGCTCAGAACGCGGTCCTCAAGTTCTTTGATGAATGCCCGCATCACGAAAAACTCCAAAAACTCTGCCGAGAATCTCACCCTTGTGAGTGAGCAGGGATTCTACAGGTCAAGCGGGAGGTCCTGCACGAGAGGTCGGACGCCTACCGATACGGAGCCATCAAGGAATCGAGCATTTCGGGCGACGGCCGCAGTTCCTCTTCACCCATCATCGCCAGGGGGCGATCGGGCAGATGAAGCGTCTCGTCAAGCGGCCTGCTCGACTCATTGATATAGATCAACCCCGTGTAGACATGTCCGTGATCGAGGCGGTCCTTGACCAGCACGCCGTGGGCAGACTCAAAAGAGGTGGGGTCATGTTCTTCATCGAGCGAGTGCAATGTCAGTAAAGAACCATCCGGCATTTCCACGGAAATGGCTTCTCCCGGCTCCTGCTCAACCGATTCAGCCTCGTATTCGGCCACAAAGCCCAGTTCGTGAAGTTTCACATTGTTCTCCCGAAGCCATTCAAAGCCCTTCGTTGAATCAGGGAGATTGTTGAACGTCACGCAGGGGCTGATGCAATCGATGAGAGCAAATCCTCGATGAGCAATCGCGGCACGGAGAAGGGCCACCATCTGTTTGGAATCTCCGCTGAAACTGCGAGCGACAAATCCACAGCCCAACTCCAGGGCCATGGTGCACAAGTCGATATCGGCATAGTCGTTCACAGCACCCGACTTGCTCCGACTGTCTTTTTCAGAAGTCGCCGAAAATTGTCCCTTGGTCAATCCGTAGACACCGTTGTTCTCAACCACATAGACCATGTTCGTGTTTCGCCGGACAGCGTGACAAAACTGGCCAAGACCGATAGATGCCGTGTCTCCATCTCCAGAGACGCCAATCGTCATGAGGTGCTTGTTTGCCAGATTGGCTCCCGCAGCCACTGACGGCATCCGGCCATGCACCGCATTAATCCCATAGCCACGGTCAATAAAGTAGGCCGGTGTCTTGCTGCTGCAGCCGATGCCCGACGTTTTAACGACGTTGTAAGGGTCGACCCCCGAACGGTAGGCCGCCTCAATCACCACTCGGGTGATCTGATCATGACCGCAGCCGACACACAGGGTGGACTTCGCCCCCCCGTAGTCCTTTTTTTCTAGACCAATTTTATTCGCGGTTTTGGAGGTCTCAGGCACGGACAGGCTCCTCTAAGTTTGCCTTGACCCCCTCCACGATGGGACCCGCTGCCATAGGGAGCCCTCCGTAGTAGAGCACTTTCTTAATTTTCCCCGCGGAACCAGGAACCTTGAGACGAACCAGATCCGCAAGTTGCCCATCACGGTTCTGTTCGGCCACGAAAACCACCTTGCAGGACTGAACGAATTCGACGACCTCCTCGTGGAGGGGAAACGCCCTGATTCTGAGGTCTCGCGTCTCAATCCCCTCCGCGGACAACAGGTTCATGGCCTCTTCGACCGCAAAACTCGTGCTCCCGAAGTGGAGAATCCCCAAGTCGGCCTTCGCGTCACCACCCTCCACCGGCGCAGGCGTCCATTGAACAGATCCCTCGATCTTTTTCTTAATCCGATCGACCACTTCTTGGTATTCCACGGGATCCTCGGTGTATTCCGCTGCTGTGGTGTGCCCAGACCCCCGAGTGAAATAGGGCGCGAGGGGATGGGGTGTCCCAGGTAGGGTCCGATAGGGAATCCCGTCGTCATCAACATCCTCGTACCGATTAAACGACTCCATCTTCTTGAGGCCCTCCATGTCGAGAACCTTTCCTCGATCGAATCCTTTCTCAGGATATTCAAGGGGCTTACACGTCCAACTGTTCATCCCCATATCCAGATCCGTCAAAACAAAGATGGGTGTCTGCAACCGCTCAGCAAGATCGAAAGCCAACTGGCCAAATTCGTAGAGTTCTTCCGGCCCAGAGGGGAGAAGAAGCACATGTTCGGTGTCGCCGTGGGAAAGATGAGCGCACAGTTGCACATCACTCTGTTGCGTTCGGGTCGGCATGCCTGTAGATGGACCCACCCGCTGCACGTCAAAAATCACCGCTGGAATCTCGGCGTAGTAACCAAATCCTGCAAATTCGCCCATCAAGGCGATTCCAGGACCCGCCGTCGCAGTCATGGCACGAGCCCCTGCCCACCCCGCGCCCAGCACAAGACCGAGGCTCGCTAATTCATCCTCCGCCTGAACATCAGCAAACCTTTTTTCCTCCCCGTCTGTCCGGTATTCAGTGGCAAGACGAATGAACTCTTCGCAGAACCCCGAACTCGGGGTGATGGGATACCACGCCACAACAGTACATCCACCCATCAAAGCACCCATCGCCATTGAAGTATTCCCTTCAATGAAGAGCTTCTTTTCTGATCGCTCCCGCGCCTCGACTTTGAAAGGCACTGTGGAGCGATCCAGATGCTCCGCGGCATAGTCCATGCCTGCTTGAACTACCTTTTGGTTCAGTGAAACCACCTTCTCTTTTTTAGAGAACTGGTCTGCAATGGCCTCCATCACCGTGTCTTTGTCCAGGTCAAGGAGGTGGCTCACAACACCCACATAAACCATGTTGGCCAGAAGTTTTCTCAATCGAACATCCGGCGCATGTTCCCTTGAGATTTCAACAAAAGGAATCGCGAAGCAAGTAATGTCGTCTCGCTCGATGTCCTCCTTTTTCCTCACAGATTCGTCTAGCAGGAGGACTCCGCCAGGTGCCACAGAAGCGATGTCTTCTACCAGCGTCGACGGATTCATCGCGACCACGACCTCACGGCTTTCACTGCGACACTGGTACCCCTCCTCGGTCAGCCGAATGAGGAACCACGTGGGCAAACCCGCGATATTGCTGGGAAAGAGATTTTTTGCCGCGACAGGGACTCCCATTCGGAAGAGAGATTTGGCCAGGACCGCATTACTGGATGCGCTTCCTGTTCCGTTCACCGTTCCAACGGCGATGGTGAAGTTATTGACGGTGCTGGCCATGGTGTATTGGAGGTCCTGTCCATCAACCCCTTGGGGGAAGACAGTCTGTCAAAGACGTAATCTCGGTCTGGATAGCTTCACGTCGGGACAATAGCAAAGGAAAGAGGCGCCGGAAACACGAACTCGGGAGCCATGAAAAAACTCCTTTCTCCCCTTCTAGGATACAACCCTCTTACAAGTCAGGAATCCTATCGAGGAGTTCTCGAATTTCTTCGAAAGGCTCATCATGCCCCTGTTTTGTTGCCAAAGCACTTCCAAGATGAAGAGAGTCGCGGGCTTCGTCCCAGGACTCCATCTCGATCAAACATCGACTCAGCCCGATCGCCGCCATCATCCATCCTGGGTTGAGTTCTAAACAGTGGCGATAAGATTCCGCGGCACGTTTCCACTCTTCTTCTCGCACCAACAGTTGGGCTAAAGCGAAATGATGGAGAGGGTTTTCCGGCTCGGCTTGCGCCATCGCGCTAAATCGCTCGATTTTCTGCCCTACATCGTCCTCAGCACCCATCACCGCAATTCCCTCCTGTCAGTATGTTCGTTCAGAAATGTCGCAAAGCACTGCCTTGATCCTGGGTCTCCCCTTGCCCCACGATGAAGACTTCAGAATGGACTCTCAAGAATTTGCCGCCGAAGTAAGGGAACACCTCGACCAAGCCATTGCTGCTTGGGGCCTCACTCCCTCCCTTTCTCTTCCCTCCGAGAGTCACATCTGGGACTCCCTGGCACAGTTCTGTAGCGCCCTTCACGATGAAAATAAAGAGATCAACCTCACCGGGATCACCGATCCAAAAGGGATGGCGATCCGCCATGTCCTCGACAGCCTTCTCGCACTCCCACTCCTCAACGCGCAAAATCAGGGGCGCTTAGTCGACCTGGGGTCTGGCTGTGGTTTTCCCGGAATCCCCCTTGGGCTCGCTTCTCCCAACCGCGAGATCGTTCTCATCGAGTCTCGTGAACGAAAAGCGCAGGCCCTCGATCGACTCGTGCAACAAACTTCTCTTCCTTCTCGGATTTCTGTCGTCCGGGCCCGGGGAGAAGTTTGGCTTCAAGATCAAAACGTCGACCTTGTCGTGGCTCGAGCCGTAGGACAGGTCGCAGAGATTCAGGCAAAACTCAAGCCTGTGGCAAAGCGCATGTCCATGCTCATTCTCTACAAGGGACCTGGCGTGGATGAAGAATTGGCCACAGCGAAGCATCGATCGGCATGGAATGCATGGTCCCTGATCGACCGCCGTGAAGCGGATCTGCCCGAGGGCGGTGGACACCGGGTCCTCCTCGCCTTTGAGCCACGCTGAAAAACACACAAGGCGCTGTTCACTAATGGAGCCGGGGATGGGATTTGAACCCACGACCTCAGCTTTACGAAAGCCGTGCTCTACCACTGAGCTACCCCGGCCCGGCGAGGTGGAAGCCTAGCACAGACAGCCGTTGGGCTTCATCACTGTCAGGTAGAAGTGTTGAGAAGACCCTGCTTCCTGAGAGGTCTGGCCCGTTATGATCCTGCCGTGCATTACCTCCTCGATGGATACAACATCGGCCATTGGCTTGCAGAAGTCCGGGACCTTCACCCGACGGAACTCCGCCAGTTAGTCATCACGGCACTCCAAGAAAACCCACCCGCCAATGTTCAATCCGTCCGAATCTTCTGGGATGTGCGCAGCGGTATTCCTCCTTCAGACCACGACCTGCCCGAAGGCCGCATGCTCTTCGTCCCTGACGCAGACCAAGCCATCATCGACACCGTCTACAACGCGGACACCCCAGCAAAGATCACCGTGGTGAGTTGGGATCGAGAAGTCGTCGGGAAATCTCGACAACTCGGGGCCAAGACCCAGAACCCTGAAGAATTCCTCCCCGACTCATGAGACAACGTGCCCTCCTCTTCGCAGCCGTCGCCAACCTTCTCGGGGGATTGTCCTACCTGTGGCAAAAATTGGCTCTTGCTGGCTTACCGCCACTAACCGTTGCTGCCGGGCGCAACCTCATCGGCATCGTCCTCCTCTTCTTCTGGGCAAAAAAACGAAACAGTGTGCAATGGGTCTATCCCCGCCAAGACGCCCTCCGACTCTTCATCGTGGGGACCTGTGCCTACGCCATTCCTTTGACATTGGGCATCGTGGGATTGCAGTGGTCCACCGCCAGCAACGCCTCGATCCTGATCCTCCTCGAGCCGGCAGCCATTCTCGTCTTCGCACGAATCCTTCTCGGAGAACAACTTCGCCCCCGCCACATCGTCGGAGTGGCCTGCGGGCTCTTCGGTGCCATGTTCATTGTCACCGAAGATGCTGACCTTTCCGTCGTACTCCAAAGTGAGCACTTCAAAGGGAACGCCATTCTCTTCGCTCACGGCATCCTCTGGGGTCTCTACTCACCTCTCATCCGAGACCTTTCAAGAAAATATGACCCTGTCAGCCTCACCCTCTCGGTGATGACGATTGCCATGCTCGTTCTCGGGCCGGCTGCCCTGACAGAAAGACACCGATGGCTCGATCACCCCGACCAACTCTCGCAGGCATTGATCTACACGGCTGTTCTGGGCGTTGCCGTTTCCTTCGCCAGCACGGTGCTGTGGACGCTTGCCCTACGAAACATCCAGGCCAACACCATGGCGACCTTCGTGTTCCTCCAGCCCTTGGCAGGGGTCGCTTCAGGAGCCCTCCTACTCAATGAACATCTCACATCCAGAGCCATCGTCGGATCGGTTCTCATCGCCGTGGGGATTCTGGCGGTAACCCTCAATCGGTCGAAAAAGGAACCAGAGCCGCCACTCTGAGAAGATTTTTCTCCTCACCTAACGCACCGTCGTAGGAATCACCTCTTCCGGAACCGAAGAGAGTTGTCCCAAAGCTCCAGCCGCAGCTCTGGCAAGGCTGAGATCTTCACTCCCAGCCGCTTCCACCAGCAGTTCAGTTCCAACGCCAGCCTGCCCTCCATTGGCGGCGTACAAACGAGCCGCGGTCGACATGGCGGCCACGCGCACTTGTGAAGATTCAGACGTGGCAAAGAAAGTCTCAGTGACATCCAAAGCTGATACCAATCCGTGCCGACCGATAATCTCCAGGACCGAAACCTTCACCGCATCATCAGAAACTGAAGACAGCGCCGTAGTGACGCCTTCAACAGCAGAAGCCAAGACTTCAGAAGGCATAGAGGAAAGAGCGGCAGCAGCCTCGATGGCCCGCACGAAAGCACGCGCCTGTACTGCTGTCGGATCTCCCGCGACCTCTTCCACCACATCAAAGGTGCATTGAGAAACGACGGCGGAAACAACATCCCCATACAGACTCTCCACCCAATCGACATCGTCCGCGACGACCACACGCGGAACATCGGCGGTCCGAGGATCCTCGCGGAGAGTGAACACCATCGCATCGAGGGTCACATCCTCAAGGCCCTTCTGCAAAACGATGACGTCCTTTGGAGGAAACATCTTTGCCCGAAAGATTCCTGCAGCGACGTTGTTTTCCGACAAAAGAGTCCATCCTGGAATATCTGATGACAGACCTGTGTCACCAATCGACATGACGAGACGGTCTGGCACTGCGCTCAGCGCTTTCACAAGGCGGCCGGCAACATGAACATCAACATCCGAATCCAGTTCGCCCAGGCGGGCCAGTGTCATGGCTGCGGCAAAGGAAACTTCAGGAGTATGATCCATCAGACTGTTCGATAGAACGCTGCGCTCTTTTTTGCTCGCTTCTTCCATCGAACCCATGAGAGCAACAGCCGCGGGAACATTCCTTCCTGCTCCAAAGAGACAGAGTTCCAACGCCTCGCCACGATATTTCCCTGCAAGAGCGAGATTGACATCCAAATCACCCAAGCGATCCTTCGCAACATCCAAGCGCTCATTCCCCTCAAACTCAGGGAGGAGTGACGCTTCCACGATCTCGCCCTTCATCCCCGCATGAATCGCCGCCAAGAGTGAGCGGATGGACTCGGAGTTTCCAAGTTCCAGAACTTGCAGGACGTACTGTTCGGCGAGGGCATAACGGTAGAGGCCACTGTAAATAGGGGTTCCCACCAGATCCCCGTCAAGCCACTCCCAAAGAACTGTTGGGTCTTCATAGGCAGAGAGGACTTCTTCTCTTCCCGTAAAGTAGGCGGTCGCCAGAGCCCGCGAGATGACCAACGGATCTGCCACGGTGACACCAATCTTTTCGAGTGACTGCTGCGCGATTTTTCGGACGATCTCGTCTTCGTCTTCCTGTGCCAGCCAGGCAAGGGGCGCCGCTGACCGATGGTCCTTCAAGGTGCCGAGAACCGCCGCCGCGTTACGACGCAGGAGGGCATCTTCTGAGTGGAGAACCTGCATGAGAGGCAAGACCGCTTCACTACCCAAATGCGTCAGGGCCTGGATGGCGTGAACGCGACGATTGATGTCACTCCGATCCCCTAAAGGCCCGATAAGTGCGGGGACAGCCCAGGCTCCGTAGGTCGCACGAAGTTCCAAAATGGCGGCTTGTCTCTCAAGTTCGTCCCCGGAAAAAAGCCGGTTCGCCACATCGCGGGTGGCATCCGCATCAGAGGTCAATTCTCGACGGCCGAGTTTGGTCTTCTCCAGAAAGCGCTCCGCGAGTTTCCCCAGTTCACCTCTCTCCAACAGCATCTCGATCATGACTCTCTGCTCAGCAGACTCCCACATGCGATAGGCCTCTTCATTGCCTGGGTTGTCTGCAAGAACCCTTTCAAAGGCCTCAACCGCTCCAGAGAAGTCTCCCGTGCGATAGGCATCCACTGCATCTTGGAAATCAGTTTGACCCCCCACACCTTGTCCAAAGAAAAGGGAAAGGATCAGGGCTGGAATCGGGAAGTGCTGTGAAAAGTTCAAGGACATGTCCGTTCTCTCTTTGCAAGAAGCGCAATGACCGGATCGTACGTTTTTTCAATCCGCTCCGGTTGGCGCCAGCGTAGCGAGTTTAAGTGGGAGACAAGATTTATCAAAGACCCCAGCCGTAGTGACATCGATTGGAGTGTTTTTTGGCCACTCATACGAGTGGCGCAACGCCTTCCTTAGCCATCCAGAGGGCGGATCAAACCCTCACTAGGAATTTTGATCCGGGGCGTCACGAAAAACAGTATTTCCGTGTTCTTGGTTTGACTTGCCTGGCTCTTGAAGAGCCAACCCAGGACAGGAATATCCCCCAACAGAGGAACCTTTGTGATGGTTTCGATCTTCTCACTGGACTTCAAACCCGCCAGGGCAAAAACCTGCCCTGAATAAACGTGCACGGTGGTTCCAGCCTGACGGGTGCTAATGATGGGATTCAACACATCTGTCCCAGCAATTTGAAACGTAACGTTCTGCGTCACCGCCGTGACATCGATAGACAACTCGATCCGAATCAGGCCTTCACTTTCGCTCACGATGAAAGGAAGGATGTCGACCTGGACGCCCGTATCTTGGTACTTGGTCACAATCGATGGATTGTTTCCAACTCCGGTCGCTTCGAAAGTCGGGATCCTGGTCCCCGTATTCAAAGTCGCCGGGTGGCCGTTGAGCACCGTCACTGTAGGCGAAGAAATCAGTTCTGCTGCCCCGACGGACTGCAGAAGACTGATGATGGCATCAACCGTGAGGCCATTGTGCACTCCCTGCAAACTCAACAGAAACCCCGGCAATGAGGGGGTGCTTCCAAAACTGCTGAATCCCGCTCCGGCACCCGTGTCATCACCACCATCTTGGATGGGAAGGCCATCTCCAAAGTTGCCGTCTGGGGGATTCGTATTTTCGTCGTACGGCAAACCGGGATTTTCCAGATCGCTAAAAAATATCTTTGCGTCATAGTCCACGAGGTCATCGATATTGATTTCCACAACACGGACCTCTAACTCGATCTGAGGGAGGTCCCCCAGGATTCGATGGAGGACCTCATCGATGAAAAGCAAGGTCTCCGGTGGCGCGGTCACGACGAGCAGGTCGCCAATATGGGGGTCGGTGAGAATCGGACGAATCCCAACCGTCTCCTTCGAAGACGTGAGGAGCTTGGAGTGAGAGACGTACTTGATAATCTCTGTCGGCGCTCCACCGAGAGGGGCGGGCGTATTCTCTTCCGTTGGAAATCCCGTGACATGCGCTCGGAGGAGAGCGAGAACCGGCTCGAGTTGTCCGGTTTGAAGGGTGTAGGTCTTCGACCATGATCCGTCCATACCACGGATGACTGAATGACCGAGTCGGTGGAACGGAGACGGGGGCTGGTCCGCGAGAAAGTCTGGCTCGACGTCTGCCTCCGTGGCCGGATCACCAAGCAAAGTCGTGAGATCTTGGACTTCTGTGTCATCCTCGTCGGAGGATGCAACAAGATCTCCCGCTACGGGGAGCGCCTCCTCCTGAACTTCACCAAAAATCACACTGGGGCTTTCCCCTGTCAACTCCCACTGGGGGCTCGTCCCATCAGTTGATTCGGTGACACACGCCGCTAAGGAGAAAAGCACCCCTGCGACGAGCAAACGCCACCGAAGAGGAGCCGTCACGGGCGCAGGTTCCTGATCACAGCGTCGGTAATATCGGGCACATAACCGAGCCGGGAAATCACCCCGCCCTGCTCCACGATCACCTCGAGGAGACCTTCCTTTGCGGATGTCGTTAGGGCGTGAGTGAAGGTCTTCTCATACTCGTCACGGAGAAGGTGATAACTCGCATCCCTGGGACTGAGCCCCTTGAACTCTCGATAGGCTGGGATCTGATTCAAGACACGGGCACTCGCGACTGTTGCGACACTCACGGGCGATTGATTCCGGCCATAGTGGCGTGTCCCATGAATGTAGTACTTGGGAAGTTTACCGATCACATCCTGCGTCAGGTCCCGAACTGGGATGTCACCGCCGACCACCTCACCGGGGGCCGTCACGACATCGACGCCTTTACTCACCGCAACCATGGCCAGGGTTGTCTTCCAAATTTTTCGGGCCTTATCGAATAGAGGCCTTCCCTGGGGTCCCGTTTCCGAATATCCCTGGGCTTTCATGTACATATAGACGGGAATCTTTGCGAAAACCGCGTCGAGGTTAACCACAGCACCTGTCCGAGCCCCAGCAACCGTGCCATAAAGGAGTTTACCTTTGATCTCCAGGTCGCCGGAAGGAGTCCAGCCCAAGAACAAGGGAGCGCAGAGAAGCGCCCCGAGAACAACTCCCCATCTGTTGTTCATCCTTCGCCTTGTAGCGGTCTTCAGTTGTTGATTCATGTTCACCACAGCCCCCGGCGTATTCGCTTGACCTTCCCCAAGACGGGGCCAATCGGGGGTTTCTTCCAACTGAATCGAGTGGGACACAACTCCGTCGCGACCCTCCGACGGCGCTTCCCATTGGTGCCTGCTACT
>JAZALG010000012.1:0-15407 GCA_036229545.1 Planctomycetota bacterium
CGATTTGACCCTGGACGAGTTCTGCGAATGCAGCCGTGCCGGGCCCTCGTCCCTGGTGGCAGCTTACCGTCCCGAGTTTCTCAAGGATGCGATCGAGAGCGGGGCCGGCTGTCTTCTCGTGGATGCGGCGGCGACCGTGGAGGGAGCAGGGCAAATCACGCTTATTCGGGTGAAGGATCCTGAGGTCGCCGTTGACTGTATTGTGAAGGAGTTGGGCCCCAGCGGCCTGATGGGAGGTGAGGGGATTCATGCCACGGCCGTGGTCCACGAGACCGCTCGCATCGGCGAGGGGGCCTCCCTCGGTCCGGGGGTCATCGTGGAGGAGGGGGCTTCCATCGGTGCCGGGGCGGTTCTCCATCCCCACGTCATCGTCGGATGGGGCTGCCAGGTGGGGGATCGGACGATTCTTCATGGAGGCGTGGTCCTCGGCGCAGATGGATTTGGGTTTCGCAAGGATGAGCAGGGGCATCAGGTGAAGGTGCCCCAGGCGGGCATCGTGGTGATCGGAGAGGATGTCGAGATCGGAGCGAATGGGACAGTCGACAGGGCTCGGTTTGATCGGACCGTGGTTGGCGACCGAACGAAATTCGACGACCACGTTCATATCGGGCATAACGCCCAGATCGGTTCCGACTGTGCCTTCGCGGGACACGTGGGTATCGGTGGTACGGTGAAGGTGGGAGACGGCGTTCTCATCGGCGGCATGACCGGTGTGATCCAAGGTGTTGTTCTCGGCGAGGGGACGATGGTGAACGGCGGTTCCTTTGTGATGCGCCATACCCAGCCCGGGGAGGCCGTGTCTGGATTCCCCGCCCGCCCGTGGAAGGGGTGGGAGAAGGCCCAGGCTGTTCTCCTCCGCCTCCCGTCTTTGCGGGAGAGGATCCGTGCTCTTGAAGCCATGTCTGGAATCGAAGCCCAGCAAAGCGAGGAAGGAGATGGGGGTGGATCGTAAGCAGCGGACCATCCGCAATAGTTTTGAGGTCGAGGGTGTGGGTCTTCACGAGGGAGAGAAGGTCCGGGTCTTCGTCCGTCCAGGGCGTCCGGATTCGGGAGTGCTCTTCATTCGGACGGACGAGCCTGACAGCGACCCGATTCCCGCCCATTACAGGTCGGTTGTCGATGCCCACCGGCGAACGACACTCGGGGTCGCCGACGGACCGAGAGTCCACACCGTGGAACATCTTCTCGCCGCCCTCCACGCTTGCGGGGTGGACAACGTTGAGGTGGAACTTGATCAGGCGGAACTGCCGGGCCTCGATGGGAGCGCGAAGCCGTGGTTCGATCAGTTGCAATCCGCAGGGATCGTAGACCAGAAGGTTCCCGTCAAGACCTTCGTCATCGAACAGCCCGTGTCGGTAGAACTCGACGGCGCGTCGATCAGCGCCTTCCCTTCTTCAGAGGATGGACTCCATCTCTCCTACACCCTCGACTATCGCAACTTTGGCCTTGAGCCTCAGTATGTGGAGCTCGATCTTCCGGGGACCGACGTGGCCAATGAACTGGCTCCGGCCCGAACCTTCGTCTTTGCCTCGGAGGTCGAAGGACTGAAGGAAGCGGGGCTTGGAAAGGGTGCTGACGCGTCCAATACGGTCATCCTGGAGGACGGAGCGAAGCTGGGGAGCCAGAATGACCAACTGCGGTTTCCCGATGAGCCGGCTCGCCACAAGATCATGGATCTGCTCGGCGACCTGTTTCTCGTGGGCGCGCAAATCCAGGGGCGTGTTGTTGCTGTGAAGTCCGGGCACCGAGTCCACCATGAACTCCTTCGCCTTCTCGTTGACGAAATGGAAGAGCAGGAGACGGCTGGCCGGGTCCTGCGGGAATCGGGGATGGACATCCGGGAGATTACCCGGCTTTTGCCCCATCGCTATCCCTTCCTTCTCGTGGACCGGGTTTTGGAACTCGAGGGGTATCGTCGGGCTGTGGGGATCAAAAATGTCACGGTCAATGAGCCCTTTTTCAGTGGCCATTTCCCGGATCAGCCCATCATGCCCGGCGTTCTCATTCTGGAGGCTCTTGCGCAGTTGGCAGGAACCCTTCTTCTGCGCAGAATGGAATACACGGGCAAACTTCCTGTTCTCTGGGCGATCGATAAGGTCAAGTTGCGTCGGTCTGTTGTTCCAGGGGACCAGTTGCGTCTTGAGGTTGAAGCCACGAAGGTGAGAGACACCATGGGACGTGTAGACTGCATCGCAAAGGTCAACGAACACATCGCCGCAGAGGCACAGATGGTCTTCACCCTCGTGGAGGCAGGATGAACAGCACAGTGATTGACACAACGGCAGTCGTTCACCCCGACAGTGAAATCGGCGAGGGTGTGGAGATCGGTCCCTATTCGGTTGTCGAGAAGGGGACGGTCATCGGAGACGAAACGGTCATTGGTCCCCACTGCGTGGTGCACGCCGGGACGACCATTGGCAAGCGCAACCAATTCACTTCTTTTGTGAGCGTCGGATCGGCTCCCCAGGATCAGGCCTACGGGGGGACTGAGAGTTTTCTCGAGATCGGGGACGACAACATTTTTCGAGAGTATGTCTCCCTCAACCGGGGCACACCCAAGGAGGAGTCGGTTACCCGTATCGGTAACCAGAACATGATGATGGCCGGTTGCCACGTGGGCCATGACGCGGTCGTGGGCAATAAGATCACCATGGCCAATTGTGCGCTGCTCGGCGGCCACGTCCACGTGGGAGACGGGAGTTATCTCTCGGCCTTCATCCCCGTGGTGCAGTTCACCTCGATCGGAAGGATGGCCTACGTGGGAGCCAGTTCCCGCGTGGTGCAGGATGTTCCACCCTTCGTCAAGGTTGCGGGAGATCCGGCCGAGGTGCGCATGGTCAACGAGATAGGGATGCAGCGGTTCGGGGTCGATGAGAAGGACATCGACGAGATTAAGCATGTCTATCGCACCATCTTCCGGCGGAGCAGCTCGGTCCTCGAAGAGGCCCACGGACTGATCAATGACGATTCCCCTCTGGTTCGTGAACTTGCGGGCTTCTTGGTCCGCAAAGAGGCCGGCCGATTCGGTCGGTACCGGGAGAGCCTTCGTGCCGGCTGACGGTCAACTCCGGGGAGTGGTGGTCGGCGTCGGTCACCTTGGCCGACATCACGCAAGACTCCTCAAGGAAGTGGAAGGGGTCTCCCTTTTAGGGGTGGTGGATCCGGACGAGACTCAGGGCGGGGCAGTGGCCAAGGATCTTGGCGTGACCCACTGGAAGACCTTGGAAGATCTGCCGGAGGTGGACCTCGCCTGTGTCGCGGTGCCCACCCCGGGCCATCACGAAGTCGTCATTCCCCTGCTCCGGGCCGGAGCCCATGTTCTGGTGGAAAAACCCATGGCTTCGACCGTGGAGGAAGCCGAAGAGATGGCCTCTGTCGCCGACGAGGAGGGACGGGTGCTGCGGGTGGGGCACATTGAGCGGTTCAATCCCGTCCTCTCGGTTTTTCGTGACATGGACGTCACGCCGCGTTTCATCGAGGCCCATCGGCTGGCGCCATTCAATTTTAGGGCCGTCGATGTCAGCGTCGTCATGGATCTCATGATTCACGACCTCGATATCGTGATGGAGTTGGCCGGCAGCCCTCTGGTTCGCAGCGAGGGGGTGGGGAGCGCCTTTCTCGGACGCCATGTGGATATGGCGAATGCACGGCTGACCTTTGAAAGCGGATGCGTGGCGAATGTAACGGCTAGCCGGGTCTCCTTTGAGCCCATGCGACGCACCCGCGTCTTCGGCCGTGAGACCTTCGTGAGCATGGATTTTGGGTCTCGCCGAGCCTTCGTGGTCACCATGGCAGAGGGATTCGATCCTCGGAGCCTCTCGGCCATCGACCAGGACCGGTTCACTCCGACCGATTCCTTCAAGGAGTTCGTCCAGCAGGGCCTGATGAACCTTCAAGAAATCGACATGGACGAATCCAACCCTCTGCTCCTGGAAATCACCGCTTTTGTGAAGGCTGTTCGCGGGGAGGAAGAGGGGGGCGTCTCTGCTGAGGATGGCCTCCGGGCGATGCGTGTGGCGGAGGATCTCCATCGAAGCATGGAATCCCATGCTTGGGCTGAGGCCTGACGGGAACATGGCGCCCTTCCCCGATCTTCCTTCCGAAGACGTCCTGGAGCAGGAAGTTTCCCAGGAGTGGGAAAAAACAGACCTTCCCACTCGCCACCTTTCTCATCGAGAAGGGGCTGAACCCTTTGTGTTCTATGAGGGTCCGCCGACAGCCAACGGTCGCCCGGCTCTCCACCACGTCTTCAGCCGCACCTTAAAGGACACAGTCTGCCGGCATCGGGTGATGAAGGGGCAGTTCGTCCCCCGCAGGGCGGGGTGGGATACACAGGGGCTTCCCGTGGAAATCGAAGTCCAGAAGGAGTTGGGCATTTCGACGCGGGAGGAAATTGAGGAAATCGGCATCGAGGTGTTCAACGAAAAGTGCCGGGCCTCGGTGTTTACCTATGTCGAAGAGTGGGAGCGCCTCTCCCGCCGCATGGCCTACTGGCTGGATTACGAGAAGCCCTACGTCACCCTCGAGGCAAGTTACATCGAGAGCTGCTGGGCCATTCTGCAGCGTTTCCATCAGGCGGGACTTCTCGAACAGGATTTCAAGGTGCTGCCCTACTGCCCCCGCTGTGCCACGGGCCTGTCCAACCATGAAGTCGCCCAGGGATATGAGGAGATACAGGACCCTTCTGTCTGGGTGCGCTTTGCCGTGGACGAGGTGTCCTGGAGAGACAAGGCTCCCTTTGGCGAGGTTGATGTCGCCCCTTCGGCGGTGTCTTTGCTGGCGTGGACGACCACCCCCTGGACTCTCTTCAGCAATGTGGCCATTGCGGCCCATCGGGACCTCACCTATGTGCTGGTGCGGGTGGGAGAAGAACTTCTGGTGATTGCCCAGGATCGTCTCGAGGTGCTCGGCGAAGAGGTTGACGTCGTGGCACAGTGTGAGGGCCAGGCTCTTGAAGGCCTGGCCTATGTCCGTCCCCTGACCGAAGTGGCTGCGGAGGACACAGGCGACACGGCTTTCACGGTCCGCCTCGCGGACTATGTGAGCGCCGAAGAGGGAACAGGCCTTGTCCACACCGCCCCCGCCTTCGGGATCGATGACTTTTCTTTGAGGGCCAAGGAGGGCCTGCCGCTTTTATGTCCAGTCGATGACCAGGGCTGCTTTACCGAGGCCGTGGAGGGTTTTGCTGGACGATTCGTCAAAGAGGCCGATCGAGACATCATCCGCCTCTTGAAGGAGAGAGGGAGTCTGTTCCGCCAGGAGACCGTCGACCACAGTTATCCCCACTGTTGGCGTTGCACTTCTCCATTGATCTACATGGCTCGTCCAAGTTGGTACCTGCGCACGACGACCTTTGCCGAGGCCATGCTGAAGCAGAATGACGCGATCCGCTGGGTTCCCGACGAGATTGGAAAGGGGCGCTTCGGCGAGTGGCTGAGCCATAACGTGGACTGGGCCATCAGCCGTGAACGGTATTGGGGCACGCCCCTCAATCTCTGGATTTGCGGAGAGTGTGAGAGTCAGTTCGCCCCCGCTTCTTTCAGCGAACTTTTCGAAAAAGCCGGGCAGCCCTGTCCGGATGACTTTGATCCCCATCGCCCCGGCGTCGATGACATTACGGTCCCCTGTTCATCCTGCGAGGGGACGATGGTTCGTACTCCGGAGGTCGTGGACTGCTGGTTTGACAGCGGCGCCATGCCCTTCGCCCAGGCGGGCTGGCCCGAATCGTCGGGAGGAGAACTTCCCTCCCTCTTTCCCGCTGACTTCATCTGCGAGGGGCTCGATCAAACCCGAGGCTGGTTCTACACCCTCCACGCCATCGCGACCTTTCTCACCGGGGAGGTTTCCGGTGAGGAAAAAAGGCAGTCGGCCTATCGAGCTTGCCTCGTCCACAACCTCCTCCTCGACCAGGATGGCAAGAAGATGAGCAAGTCTCGGGGGAATGTGCTGGACCCCTGGGCCCTGTTCGATCAGGCGGGGGTGGACGCCCTGCGCTGGTTTTTCCTCAATTCGGGGCAGGTCTGGCTGCCCAAGCGCTTTGATGAATCGGCGGTCTCCGACGGGGCTCGTCGGACCTTTGGGACCCTGCGCAATTGTTACGCCTTCCTCGCCCTCTACGCCAATCTGGACGGGTGGGAGGTGGGAGACGAGGCCCCCCCCAAGGAAGACCGCCCTTCCATCGATCGGTGGCTTCTCTCCCGGATCCAGACCGTCGCCCAGGGTGTCGATGATGCCCTCGAAGCCCTCCAACTCACCGAGGCTTCCCGGGTGTTGGAGAACTTCATCGATCGGGAGTTGTCCAACTGGTACGTCCGGCGCAACCGGGCCCGCTTCTGGAAGTCAGGGGACGACAGCGACAAGCGGGCGGCCTTCGCGACCCTGACCGAATCCCTGGAGATCGTGTCCCGGCTCTTGGCGCCGATGGCGCCCTTCCTCTCGGACTGCCTGTGGCGATCTGTGACCGGAGCGGAAGAGGGGGAATCCGTCCACCTCTCTGACTGGCCGATCGCTGACCCGGCAGGAAGGGACGAAGAACTTGAAGAGGATATGGCCGTGGTCCTGGCCGCGGTGGAATTGGGTCGCACCGTCCGGTCGACCCACGCGCTCAAAACAAGGCAGCCCCTTTCCACCTGCCTGATCCGGGCTTCATTAGAGGCCGACGCAGAGCGACTGCGACGGCCGGATCTGGCCCGACTGGTCTGCGAAGAGTTGAACGTCCGGAAGTTGGAGGTCGTGGATCGAGCGGACTTTCGGGAACTGTCGGCCAAGCCGGATTTCAAGGTCCTGGGTCCGCGCTTTGGATCCAAGATGAAGGCTCTCTCGTTCGCGGTAGGAGCCCTGGACGAGCAGCGACTCGAGGAAATCAGAGAGACGGAGACCTTCACTCTGGACGTCGAGGGGGAAACGGTCGAACTGTCTTCCAATGATCTGGTTTTCCAAGACAAGGGGAGGGAAGGCTATGCCGTTGCCTCCGACGGGCGTCTGGTCCTGGCCCTGGATACCCAACTCGACGAGGGGCTCATCCAGGAAGGCCATGCCCGTGAAATCGTGAATCGTGTCCAGAACACTCGCAAGCGTGCGGGCCTGGATGTGGCCGACCGGGTGGTGGTGCACATGGGAGGGGCTCCCGCTTTGATCGCAGCAGCGCGGCAGCACGAGGATCTGATTTTAGGAGAAGTCCTTGGCGTGCGTCTCGAATACATGGATGAGGGGGGGCAGGGAGCGGAGTCTTTCGATATTGACGGTGCCGCCTTGCAGGTCTCGGTTGAGCGGACCGAAGATTGAGATGGACATGAAGCGGAGGTGGACAGGAGCCGCCTGTGTGCTCCTGGCTGTCGCCTGCGGCCAGGGGACCGAGGGCTGGATCGAAGATCTGGAAGATGGGGATCCCTATGTGAGGCTTCTGGCGGCCACGGCTCTTTCGGAGCCTTCCAGTGGGCCGACTGAGGTCGTGGTCCCGGCCCTGATCCCCTTTCTCGCCGATCCCGACAGGGGGGTGTCTTTTGCCGCGTCGGAGGCAGTTCTGGCGCGGTGCCCCGACGCCTTCCCCATTCTGCTCCAGTCTCTGGCCTTCCAACTCAACGAGGGAGCGTCGAAAGAGGACGGATCCCGTCGACTCGTGATGCTCTTGGGGATCGCCGACCCAGCCGTTCTCCCCGAGGCCCTCTCGGGGTGGCCCTTTGGCCAGCCAGAGATGCGCCAAGACCTCGCAGGGGTTCTCGATTTACGAGAGGAGAACAGCGGACCGGTCCTTCACGCTCTTTTGATGGACCCTCACCCGGGGGTGCGCCTTTCTGCCGTAGAGGCCTTGCACACCCCCCTGTCTGTGGTGGGAGTTGATCGAGTTGAATTGCTGATCCCCCTCCTCGATGACCCCGTTCCCGTGGTGCGACGTGGTGTTGCCGAGGCTCTCGCTGCCCCCGCACGGTCGTCTGGAAAGGTCGTGGAGGCGCTGCTTTCCGCCCTCGGCGATGACGTGCCGATCGTCCAGTCTTCCCTGCTCAAAGCGGTGGTCCCTCCTCTGCTGTCGACTTCCTTTGCAGCGCCGGAAGAAGAGGTGCGGGCAAAGGCGGCGACATTCCTCTTGGGGCTGGGGCAAGAGGCGGAGGAAGGCGTGCTGCTGTCTCTGAAGGACAGGGACATCACGGTGGCTGATGTGGCGGTGCAATGGATTGCGAGCAAGGGAGTCGAGATGGTTCTTCCGCTCCTCGATGCCTTCAATGAACGGGAGTTTCCCGTCTACTCGCGAGCCTCCTTGGCCGTGCGGGCCCTCGGTGAGGAGGCTGTGGAACCTCTCTTGAGAGAATTGGCTGATGAAAAGGGACACCGGCGGGTTGTGGCAGCCCTGGCCTTAGGAGCCTTGGGGCAGCAGGCGGGGAGGGCTCAGGACGCCCTTCTCGATGCCCTCAAGGGTGATGACCACCTTGCAGTGGCCGCGGCGGTGGCCTTAGGCCAATTGCGCATCGGGGACGACGCCGTCCTGGAGGGCTTGGAGGCCCGAGTGGCGACAGCGTCCAAGACCCTGCGCAGTGCGACCCTCTTGTCGCTCGTGATTGCGACGCGGGTCCGGCTGAGGGGCGGATCCGCCGCTCAAGCCGAAGCGGTTGTCGCTGCGCGGCTCGTGCCATGGTCTGAAGCGGTCCTCCCGATTCTTGTCGGCCACGCTGAGGACAAAAAAATACACCCCAGTGAACGTGCCCTGGCCACCTTGCAGATTGCTCTGCTGGGAGAGGGAGGGAAGGCCGCCGAGCCGATCCTGGCCGCTCTGGCGGTGAGCGAAGATCAACTTGTGGCCGAAGCCGCGTCTCGAGCTCTTGCTCGCCTGAAAAATCCGTGAAGAGATGACCTAAAGGGACGGGTCAACGAGTTCCACAACGAACTCTGAGAGGGCCAGTCCCACCACCCTGTTGCCTCGGGCGTTGAGGTGGGTGTCTCGCATGTGGAAGAGGTGCTGCTTCCCGTCGGCGAGGGGTGGGACCGCGCGGAGGAGCGGAAGGAGGTCGAGGACGGGAATCCCCTGTTCGTTGAGAAAGGGGACGAGGAGATCCTGGGGGCGGGTCCGGACGAGACCCAAATCTGGGTCGCGGGATGCCACGTCTTTCCAGAGCGCATCTTCGACCTGGAACTCGTCGGGGATGAGCATGACGCCGAAGGGTGTGCCGGCGCAGGCGCTGTTCATGGCAAGAAGCCTCTCTTTGAGAGGGGCGAGCCAGGGCGGGTCGGGAAGGCAGGAGGCCGCGGCTCTTTTGTGTTCCACTTCCAGGAAGGTCCGGGGTGCGAAGCGGGATTCTTCGAGGGTGACGTCGGTGAGCCATGGGTAGATCACTTCGAGTTCCTCGACGGGTGCTCGAAGGGGAACGCCCGCTTCGTGGGAGGCGAAGGCGTTTATTTCGCCTTCCGTCAGGCCTTCCTCTTCCCGGACGGCGGAGAGCCTCGTCGGGACTAAGAAAAGGAGCCATCGTTCTTTGTCGAGCCAGTCCCAAAGGAAGCCCTTCGGCCTGTTGTCGGGCTTGACGGCGTCGAGATCGTTACCGATGAATAGATTGACGACGACGGCGGCCGGCCCAAGGGCGGGAATCTCGTTGCGGATGAGGTGGAGGTATTCATCCGGGCCGATGGCTGGAGCGCCCATGTTGTAAACCGAAAGGCCCGAAACGGCCGATTCCGCGACGGAGGTGAAATGGAAGGGCAGGGGCACGACGCCGTTTGAAAAACTGTCTCCGATGGCGACGACGAAAGATCCGGCTTGATCGGAAGCGCCCGGTTCGTCGTCGTAATCACCCATCGAATTTGCGGGATACCCGTAGCGAATGGTGCCCGGTTGCATGCGATAGCGCGCCAGCATGGAGGCCGCTCCGTCGTCCTGGCGTGAAAGGAGGGGGGAGTTGCTCACACGGGCCAAGCCTCGAAGTGTGATCTCTCCTGTGAAGGCCCCGATCACGGCGAGGGTGAGGAACAGTTCAAGGACTGATCCAAGGGACCGGGCTTTCCGGTCGGGGCGAATCTTGGCTAGCAGGGATCCCAGGGCGAAGACGCCTCCGCAGAAGCCGAAGTGAAGAGCGGCGATCGGACCGCGAACGGGCTGGAGGAGGAAGAGATAGGCGAGGGCTCCTGCGCCGACGATCAAGAGGAGCCCGGCAAGGGGTTTTTGCTCGGGCCATGGGCCACGGCGTAGAGGCGGGGCCCCGCGCAGGGCTGCGAGAAGGGCGAGGGCGGCGAGGAGGGTCCACACCCCGGCCCAAAGGACGGGCCAGCTTTTCGGGACGCCCCATAGGGCGGCGAGGGGGACGTGATATTGCATGCCGATCACAAGACCCCATCCCGTCATCAGGAGGGCCAGACCATGGGCCGCAAGTCGGCCCGTCCGGCCCCGCTCAGATCCAGGGGTGCTCTCGGTGTGGTTTGCCATCCCCTCGGTTGTGCGTGATGAGAGGGTCTGAGTAAAGAGGGATCTGAGGATGGGGGAGAATCAGCGGGCTGCTTCGGGTTCGTCGTTCCGCTCAGGATCGAAGGAGTGCACCTGGTTTCGGCCAGTCTTTTTGGCTCGAAGGAGCGCCTGGTCGGCCCCCAGAAGTCGCCATTCAAAATCCTGCTCGTCGTCGGGATGCCAACTCGAGACGCCGATCGAGACCGTCAGGCCGACGCGTTTGCCGTTGTTTTCTAAGACCATCTGTGCAACGGCAGTCCGAAGCCTTTCGGCGATGACCATCGCCTGTTCCAGATCGGCGTTGGGCAGGAGGACGGCGAATTCATCCCCGCCGAACCGACTCGGGAGGTCGAAGTTGCGAAGGTGGGCACAGAGCGTCTCGGAGAAACGGCGCAGGACGTAATCACCGAAGTGGTGGTCGTGCTCGTCGTTGATGTTTTTAAATTTGTCGAGGTCAATCATGAGGATGCCCAGGGCGATGCCCTGGCGCTTGGCGCGGGACACTTCTTCTTCCTTGCGTTCCTCAAAGTACCGGGCGTTGTACAGGCCGGTTTTGAAATCCGTGATGGTCTGTTCCAAGAGGTCTTCCCGTTCCTGATGGAGTTGTCGAAGAGAGGCCCGGCGCGCGACGCAGAAGCGCACTCTTCGCATGAGACGGTCGACTTGGATGTCGTGGGGCAGATCGTCGTCGAAGGCATCGAGGCTGCCGTCGAGGGGAGAGGGGTGGTCCACGAGGATGAGGAGGGCTGGTCCGTCGGGGACGGCGGCGAGAGCCAGGAGGCTTCGAAACTCGGCCGAGTGAGGATCGTCGCTTGCCGGGTCGAGGATGATGGCGTCGGGCCGGTCTTTTCGCGCGCGGGCCCAGGTGACCGCCATGTTGCGGGTGATCGAGACAGGGAATCCCTCATCCGCCAGTGCGCGGGCGGCATCAGTATCGGCGCCCTTTTGATGGAGGGCGAAAAGTACGCTCGGGAGTGACATGGGTGGTGAGAGAGAGTGGTTGGAGTTGAAAGCGGAAGGCAATGAGGGAATTCGGGTGGGCCCAACACAAACCTATCCCGCAATAGGGGTATCGTCTATTGCTACGGGCTTTGTTGGGGAATTGCGGTGTTGTATGCCCTTTGGTAGCCTCCGCATCCCTTTTGAGTAGGAAAATTTTTCCTTTCCGTTTTGCGGTCTCCGCGGGGGCGGGTCGTAAGGCGCCTTGAGCAAGCCGGGGTTGACCCGGACGTTCCCCGAAGAGAGTGCATGACGTGACCACGAAGACCTTTCAGGAACTTCTGGAAGCCGGCGTCCATTTCGGAGCGCCCGCCAACACTTGGAACCCCTTGATGGGGCGGTTCATCCACGGGAAACGGAACCGCATCCACATCATCAATTTGGTTCACACCCTCCGGGGCATGGCCCAGGCCACACACTTCCTGAGAGAAGTAGCACAGACGGGTCGGCAGATCGTCTACGTCTGCACCAAGAGACAGATGAAGGGTCTGCTCCGCCAGGAAGCGGATCGGGCGGAGATGCCCTGGGTGACCGAGCGATGGCTCGGCGGAACCCTGACGAACTTCAAGACGGTCCGTTCTCGTCTCTCCCGCTTAGAGGAATTGGAAGCGATGGAGGAGGCGGGCGAATTTGACCTCATGTCCAAGAAGGCGGTTTCTCGGCTGAGTCGGGAGTCTCGACGGATTACAAAGAACCTCGGAGGTCTGCGGAATCTTTCCCGAATCCCCGGTGCCATCGTGGTGATCGACCCCAAGAGGGAGCACATCGCCATCGCCGAGGCGAACCGCGTGGGCGTCCCCGTCGTGTCTTTGCTGGACACGGACTGCGATCCGGGCCCGGTGGACATCCCGATCCCCGCCAACGATGACTCGATCCGTGCGGTGACGATGCTGTTAACTGAACTCACCGACGCGGTGATGGAGGGCGTGGAGAAATTTAAAGAGTCCGGCCGACCCCCAGAGGATGCTGTGGGGCAGCGGTCAGGCGATCAGGTGACGGCCATCAGTCCTGAGGAGATGCTGGAGACCTCTGGTCTTGCCGATCAGATTACAGCCGCCGCGGAGACAGAAGAGGGCACTCCCACGGAAGAAACTCCCGCTGAGGAAGCCCCAACAGAAGAAACTCCCGCTGAGGAAGCCCCAACAGAAGAAGCACCTACTGAGGAAGCACCTGCTGAGGAAGCCCCTGCTGAGGAAGCCCCTGCTGAGGAAGCCCCTGCTGAGGAAGCCCCAACAGAAGAGGCTCCTTCTGAGGATGGACCGAGCGATGAAGAAACGATCTCCCCCGACTCCGTGCAAGGCTGAACGATGATGACGATTACTGCTGAAGAGGTAAAAAAACTGCGCAGTCTTTCTGGTGCGCCCATGATGGATTGCAAGAAGGCTCTCGCTGAAACCAACGGCGACCTTGATGAGGCCGTGAACTGGCTTCGCAAGAAGGGCGTCGAGACGGCAGGCAAACGAGCCGGCCGGGAGGTCTCAGAGGGACGGGTTGTCTCCTACATCCACCACAACGGAAAGATGGGCGTCATGGTGGAAGTGAATTGCGAGACGGACTTCGTGGCCTCGACCGATCAGTTCGAGGAGTTCTGCAAGGAGATCTCCCTGCAGGTGGCGGGAATGGGCGCGACACATGTCAGCCGGGACGAGGTTGCCGAAGACATCGTGGCCAAGGAAAAGGAAGTTCTGTCCGATCAGATCGATGACTCCAAGCCGCAGGAGATCCAGGACAAGATCGTGGAGGGACGCCTGAGCAAGTTCTTCGCTGAGATCTGTCTGCTTGAGCAACCCTGGATCAAGGATGACTCCAAGACCATCGAGGACTATCGCGCGGAGACAGTGGGCGTGATCGGAGAAAACATCCAGATCCGACGCTTCGTCCGGTTTGAACTGGGCGGAGAGGACTGAGAAAGCCTCCCTGTGGCCTACACCAACGTTCTTCTCAAACTCTCTGGCGAGGCGCTCGCAGGAGAAGGTGGTTCGCTGTCGCGCGAAGCGGTGGACGTGGTGTGCCGCCAGATCGGAGAAGTTGTGGCCGAGGGATGCCGTCTCGCGGTCGTGGTCGGAGGAGGAAATATCCTTCGTGGACGGGATG
This sequence comes from Planctomycetota bacterium, assembly GCA_036229545.1. Taxonomy (GTDB): domain Bacteria; phylum Planctomycetota; class B15-G4; order B15-G4; family B15-G4; genus JAZALG01. The sequence goes on from JAZALG010000012.1 coordinate 13,520, forward strand.
TCTCTGAGACGATCTCGGTGCGGGCCACAGCAGATCAAATGGGCATGCTTGCCACGATGATCAACGGGCTGGCCGTTCTCGACGGTCTCGAGAGAAACGGATCGGAAGCCCGCCTGATGTCCGCCGTCGCCGCCCATCAGATCTGTGAGCCCTTCATTCGCCGTCGGGCCTTGCGACACCAGGAAAAGGGGCGGGTCATCGTCCTGGCGGGAGGGACGGGCAATCCCTTCTTCACCACCGATACCACGGCGGCATTGCGAGCGAGCGAATTGGGCTGTGACATCATGCTCAAGGGGACACGAGTCGATGGGGTCTACAACGCTGACCCCGAAACGGACCCCTCGGCAGAGATGTTCGACACCCTCACCTACCGGGACATCCTTGCGAAACAGCTCAAGGTGATGGACCTGACCGCCATCACCATGTGCATGAATCACGGTCTCCCGATCCGGGTCTTTAACGCCTTCGTCGAGGGGAACCTCAAGAAAGTCATCGCTGGCGAGTCCTTGGGGACGGAAGTCGTCGGGGGAAGTGAAGCCTGAAGTCCCGGCGAGATCTGGGAGAAGTCTTGACGGGGGGGACGTGCCTTGGCGACCCTTTGAAGAAGAATCGGTCGCTCGATCTTGATGGAGAGCGGCCCCAACCCAAAAGAACGGTGAGGGAGAGAGACCATGGCGGACCAGGAGATCGTTGATCAGGCCCGGACCAAGATGGAACAGACCATTACGTTCCTCGGCGATAACTTGAAGGGGCTGCGGACGGGAAGACCGACCCCCGCCCTTGTTGAGAACATCAAAGTCGAGGCCTACGGGAGTCCCATGCCCCTGAACCAACTCGCGACGATCACGGTTCCCGATCCCAGGAGTCTGCTCCTCCAGCCCTTCGATGCTTCGTTGTGCGCTTCCATCGAAAAGGGGATTCTCAAGAGCGATGTGGGGATCACCCCTGAATCGGACGGGAAGGTGGTTCGCCTTGCCATTCCGCAGATGAGTCAGGAGCAGCGGGACAAAATGTGCGCCCGTGTCGGTGAGTTGGCTGAAGAGACCCGTGTGGCGATTCGGAACATTCGTCGCGACCAGAACAAGGCCGCTGAGACGAAGAAAAAGTCAGGAGAGTTGTCCGAGGACCTCGAACGGGATACGAAAGAGGCTATCCAGAAGGTCACTAAAGAGATGGAGAGCGAAGTGGACACCATCTCGACCGACCGGGTGAAACAAATTCAAGAGGGCTGAGGCCCGCCGGACGGTCCGGCGTGCCGCCAGTCTTCAGCGGGCGCGCCGTTCTCCGAGGCCGCCTCGCGGTTCATCTCGGGGGGTGTAACTCAGTTGGTAGAGTACCGGCCTTTTAAGCCGTAGGTCGTGGGTTCGAGTCCCACCGCCCCCACCATGACCCTGTAACTACAACTTAGAGGTAGCCTAACTCCCGCAACTGGTCGAGATAGGCCTCGTCGTCGATCTCATCAGTGATGGGGTCTAGGCCTAGGGTCTGGTCTAGGAGGGCCTGGGTGGAGTTCTGCATTCGTTTGAGCAGTTTGCTCTGGGCGGGATCATCGAGGTCGAGCCACTGGGGCTGGTTGGGAGCCATCTTTCCGTAGGTTGCTAAGCATTGGGCCTGCTCGAACCAGGGAGCTTCTAGTCTCCAGTTGGCGGTTTCGCGACGGGGAGGCTCGTCCACGGTCCGCTGCCAGTAGCGGTGGGTTGCCGTCCGAAGAGTCATCGCCAGGCCACTCTCAAAAGACCGGGCAAAGGGCAGGGCCGGGCTAGGTCCCAAGAGGCTTTCCCCGTCGAGGGGATAGGGGGGACGAGTGCCCAGCATTCCTAAGACAGTGGGGGTGATGGAGAGGGTCTCGACAAGTTCGTCGTTTCTCCCGGGGGAAACCCCGCCGGAT
>JAZALG010000013.1:0-23343 GCA_036229545.1 Planctomycetota bacterium
CTCATCAAAAGGAAGCCGGTTCTTACCAATATCGAGACCAATATCGGCCTTATCAGAGATATCGATGTTGACCCACCCGGGGATATGCGTCTTCCCTGCTCCGATGTTTAGTCGACTGCCCGTTTCGATACTCACGAACTACTCTCCCTGGAACTCGGGTGGCCGCTTCTCTCGGAAAGCTTCCAATGCTTCAAGGCGATCTTTGCTGGGCATGATGCCCTCAAAGTAAAGAGCCCGCTCTCGCGCCAGGCGATCACTCATGGGTGTACATCCTTGATCCAGATCGATCGCGGCCTTGGCCGCTCGGACCGCCAGGGGGCCATTCTTGGCGATGGCCCCCGCCAGATCAGAGGCACGAGCCCGCAACTCGTCCGCAGGAGCCACGTCATTGACCAGCCCGATGGCCAGGGCCTCCTCCGTATCGATGCGACGGGCGGTAAAGATCATTTCCTTGGCTCGAGCCGGGCCGATCAGCGCCGTAAGCCGCTGAGTGCCGCCGGCAGCCGGGATAATGGCCAAGGAAGTCTCGGTCAGGCCCATCTGGATCCCCTCCGCGGCCACACGAAGGTCACAGGAAAGAGCCAGTTCCAGTCCTCCCCCGAAGGCTCCCCCGTTGAGGACAGCGATGGTGGGCTGAGGAAGGGCGGCAACCGCCGTGAAAGTGTCTCCGATCCGTTCCACGAAAGCAGTGGTCTGATCGTCTGAGAATCCCCCTCTTTCCTTTAAATCAGCGCCGGCGCTGAAAGCCTTGTCCCCTTCACCCGTTAACAGCACCACCCGGATCCCCTGATCGGCTTGAAGCGTCTCGACGATCTCACCCAGTTGGGCAAGAGCATCAAAACTCAAGGCATTGCGAACCTCGGGCCGGTTCAGAGTGACCCAGGCCAGCCCGCTTTCGGTTTCACAGCGCACCAAATCTGCCACGACTGCACCTCCAAGACCTCACATTCCATCATGCTTCAGATCGGCAGGGTATCCAGAGGCTCGCGCGGAAGAAAGACACACCTCGGGATCGGCCCGTTGGATGGGTTATGGTGCGGTTTGTGAACGCTTCAGCGTCCACCGCCACGCCCTCGGGTCCCCCCTCCGAGGAATCTCTCCGCCCTGAGGAAAGCGGGCCCTCCCGCCTCTACTTCGGCTTGGCGGTCTTCCTCTGCTGTCTGGCGACATGGATCATCAAGACGGTCGTCAACGCCCCCCGGACCGGGGTGAACCACGGGGACATCTCCTTCTACGTCACGGTGGCACGCAATCTCGCCGAAGGGCGAGGGTTCGTCATCGACTACATCTGGAACTTCTGGAGCCATCCGGAAGGCATCCCCACCCCCTCCAATCTCTGGTGGATGCCCATGGCCTCCATTATCGGAGCGGCGGGGATGAAGGTCTTCGGAACCACCGATTATGGCGCAGCCCAGTCGGCCATGATCCTCTTCACCTCTCTCACCCCCTTGGTGACCTACCTCCTGGCCCGGGAACTCTTCGGCCGACCCATTGGGCTCGCAGGTGCCGTCCTCGCCACCAGCTTTCATCTTTTCCTCGATCAGCCCAGCGCCCCCCTCTCCCACGGGCCATTTTTAGTCTTTTCGACTCTCACCCTCTGGCTCATCTGCAAATCCATGGACCGTCCCTTCCTCCTCCTCTTCACAGGGATGGGGATCGCTCTCACTCATTTAAGCCGGACAGACGGACTGCTCTTGGTGGGATCCCTCGCGGCGGCATGGCTCATCGCCCGCGTTCGACCCACCACGAAGCATCTCCTGCTCCTTGTTCTGGGCTACGCACTGGTCATGTCGCCCTGGTGGGCTCGCAACCTCCAGGACTTCGACACGATTCAGCCGGGCGGATCATCTCGGGCTGTGTTTCTCCGGGACTACGAGGCATGGTACTCCCTCCCCGAGAGCGTCACGGCCGAGACGTATCTTCAAGACGGGTGGAGCCCCGTGATCGATCGCAAGGTCAGCGTGGGACGGAACAACCTGGGCTCCCTGGCGACCGGAATGACCTCAGGAGCCAACCAGCGAAAGCGCGTTTGGGATCATCCCTTCATCGTAGGACTCATGATCCTCTCTTGGATCGGGCTGCTCTCCTGCTCGCGAAGACGCTTTGGGTTTCTGTGGGCCCACGCCGCCCTCCTCTGGCTCTTCTATTCCCTCGTTTTCACCGCGGTGGGCACAGAATCCTTTCGAACAGGAATGTACAGCCTCTATCCCTTCCTCTTGGCCTGCTCGGCCAAGGGGCTGCAGACCGTCACAGGCTTTTTGACGCGACGACCCTCAGCATCGTCTGCTGACATGCCTGGCCCACTCTTCTGGGCCTGCCTCCTCCTCCTTTCCATCGGGCAGTTCTCCTACGCCAAGAGCAGTTTGGTCATCAAATCCGAAGGAATCGACCGACTCAACCTGACCTACCGCGACCTGAAAACCGAAGTCCTCGAACCCCTCGGCCTCCTCGATGCGACCTTCATGGCGCGGGATGTCCATGAACTCCACGCCACTCTGGGGGTCCGGTGCGTGCAGATCCCCTATGAGGAGGAGCCGGCCATCCGCGAGGTCGCTCAGCGCTACGGCGTAACGCACATCCTCCTGATGGGCGAGCACATCCAGCAGGCTCGTCCCGCCTTGGCTAAAATCGACGAGGACCCTCGTTACGAGCGGGTCGCAGGCCCCTTTCTAATTCGAGGAACCCCCCTCCAAATCTACGCCATTCGAAACGACAGCCCATGAAACGCATTGCACTCCTTGCCATCGCCTGTCTTCTGCCAGGCTGCACAGAACACCAGGAGGGCGAAGAGGCCGTGGCCGTGCAGACCGTCCCTCCTCTCCCTGCCCCTCCGGAGCACTCCCCGGACCTGTGGGAAGGGTATCGGGCCCTCCTTGAGCAGTTCGTGCACCAGGGACGCATCGATTACGCCGGGTTGAAAAACGAGGAGGACTCCCTCGACGCCGTCCTCGACGCCATCGCGACGGTCGAGCCTGGGACGCTCGACCGTCCCCATCTGGTCGCCTTTTGGATCAACGCCTACAACGCCATCACCCTCAAACTCATCCTCGAACACATCCCTTCCATCAAAAGCATCAAGGACATCCCCTCGGGACAGCGATGGAAAGATGAGCGGTGGGTCATCCATGGCGAGGCCTACAGCCTCGATCACATCGAACATGAGATCCTCCGCCCCCTTGGCGACCCGCGCATTCATTTTGCCCTGGTGTGCGCCGCCCTCTCCTGCCCGGATCTTCGCCCCGAGCCCTACATGCCCGAGACCCTGGATGAACAACTCCACGACGCGGGTGAGACCTTCTTAGGGAATCGAGAAAAGGGCGCCGCCACGGCGATGGAGGAGGGAATCTTTTCCACATCCCCCACCCTCCGTATCTCAAAGATCTTCGACTGGTTCGAGGGGGACTTCGAAGAACGAGCAGGGTCCGTGGTGGACTTCGTTCTGGCCTATCTCCCGCAAGAGGAGGCCTCGTTCGTCCGAAAACACCGAGACGACCTAGACATCGCCTACTTCGATTACGACTGGTCCCTCAACAAGCCTTAGGATGCGGGCCCTCTGAGCCGAAGACGAAAGATCGTCCACAGGATCTTCACCCCGGCGAGAAAAGTCCCTTTCACCGTGCCCGTGATCTTCGACACCCCGATCCGGCGACGATAGGACACCGGGACCTCTTCCACTCTGAGGCCCTCCTGGAGAGCCCGCACCTGCATCTCGATGGTCCAGCCGAAATCAAGGTCACCCATGGCGATTCGATCGAGTGCCTCGGCCGTCACCGCCCTGAAGGGTCCCAAGTCCGTATAGCGGTGGCCGAAGAACAGCGCCACGAGCCGGGTCGCAAGCCAATTTCCGAAGCGCTGCTGGGGCATCATGGCTCCCTTTTCGCAATCTCCAAGAGATCGTGATCCGACCACAAGGTCAGCTCTCCCATCGAGAATCGGCTCCACCAGAAGCGGTAGTTCTGTTGGGTCATCGCTGAAGTCCGCGTCGAGGAACACCACGATGTCCGCAGGATTCAAGGACGCCATCCCAGACAGGCATGCCGAGCCATACCCTCGACGAGACGCGAGGACGACCTCTGCTCCCCCCTCTCTGGCGACTCTGGCGGTCCCATCTTCCGAGCCGTTGTCCGCCACCACGACCTGCTGCAAGTCAGCCATGGGCAGGGCACCCAAAACCAGAGGAAGGGATCTCTCCTCATTGAGGGCGGGGATCACGACAGAGACGCGAAGAGAGCCGAATCGACTCTGGGTGAAGTGCCCCTTGGCCGTTTGCGTGGAGGGCTGTGAGAGAACAGCCTTGACTTCTCTCACAGCCCCCACGGTCATGATCTCAGGTCAGAACCCTTTGACCGCCGCGCCCTTCTTGTAGCACCAGGCGCAGAAGGCCCAGCCGATGATGACGGCCAGGGGCAAGGACAGGGGAATGTCGATTCCCCCACATTGATAACTCCCCGGCCAAGTGCTGAATCCCACTGTGTGAGAGTTGATCATGGTCCAGATAAGAGGAATGGACATGTAGGTGTTGTGCTTGGACCGCAATCCAGCCAATGCGGCTAAAGCGCCATCCGGAGCCTCCCCTGCCTTGATGGACGAAATGATCTTCTGTTGGGCTGGCCAGATCTTGAACCAGACGTTGTAGGCCATGAGAGTCCCAAGGGTCGCGCCGACATGAATCACGGCACTCCGATAGCCATGCCCGCCCACGCACAGGAAGAGCCCCAGCAGTACCGTCACGAGAACAACCCCCGTTAAGAACATGGCCTTCCCGTTCTTAGCGATACCGCTGTCAGCGATGGGATTATAGATAAACGGAGAAATGAGCAGGACGCCCAGCATGATCCAAGTACCACTTGAATAGCCCGCCGCCGGATCCGCTAAGACGATTTTTCCGTGATAGAAGACCAGCCCTAAAAGGAGAACTCCCGTAATCCAAGTCCAGGCAGCACCCCAGCGAAACCAGTAGAGGGCCCGGGGCATAAGTTCTGGAACAACCTTGGGCTTGGTGTCTCCATCAAGGGTTGCCACAAAGGAAGCGTTGACCCAATTGAAGAAGTACAGGTGTCCAATCCAGATGATGCCCGCCAGGATGTGTCCCCAACGAAAGAATGCATCCATCCTTGGCGCCATCTCCTCCATAATTTTCCCTCCTTGAGTTAACAACAGAAACCATAGGACAAGAGATCCACCACGGAATTGCAAGGAGAAGCGAACCGTTCTTGTGACTTCTAGGTCGGTTCTTCTCAGGGGGCCGAATACACAACGTCCGGAATGGTCACTTCCTCGCCCGAACTGACCGTCACGGAAATCCGCTTTGTTCCCAGGCGCTCGTGCCACACCTCCAGAACATGGTCTCCGGGGGGAAGCCCCTCGATCGTGAATTGGCCCTCACCGTCTGTCTTTGAAAAACAGGGGTGCGAAACAACTGCAGCAGCGGCCCTCATCCACGGGTGGACGTCGCATTGGAAGGGAACCGCCACCTCCGGTTTTTTGAAAACGATCTCACGGGGAGCACTCCTGGCGGGCATGCCAAGATTCTTACCCCGGTTCTTTTGTGCCTTCACGTTCACGTTGTGGAGCACTTCGTCGCTGGTGTGGACAAGGAGGGGCTGGCCCACCTGGAGAGCCACGACCCGCGGCACGTACATGCAGCCCTTTTGGTCCATCTTCACGGGTTCGGTGGGCGTCTCGAAGAGGTAGCTCTCCAGTCCCTCGACGACCCACACCACGGCGTTGGAAAGTTTTCCATTTTCGACGAGAAGACTCGTGTCGGTCACCGTTCCTCCCGTGTGCTGAGCGCACCAGTATTCAGACGTCACTGACATCTCCACTGGGTCGGGAACCTCCCCCTCCACCCGGACCACACCAGACACGGAGCCGACGGTTTGGGGATCAACGGCCTGTTTCTCCACCTCTGGTGCAGCGGCCTGTTTCGAGGAAGCCGTGCTCCTGCCTCCATCGGAAACCTCGCTTCCCCCTTCACCCCCGCAGGCGAATGGCAGTCCCAGAAAAACTGCGGCGATGAGCAAGTTCGCTCTGGGAGAAGTCCTTCCTATACTCAACACCATGGCTTTCATCCGGCAAGTTTCTGAACAAGACGCGGAAGGCGTCCTGGGCCAAGTGTACGAAGATGCCCACCGCCGTGCCGAGAGAGTCTTCAACATCCTGAAGCTTCAGAGCCTCAGTCCCCCGGCCCTCAAAGCCTCCATGGACCTGTATCTCGCTGTCATGTTTGGTCCTTCCGCCCTATCCAGAGTTGAGAGAGAGTCCATCGCCGTCACCGTCTCACGGATCAATGACTGTTTTTACTGAGTGAAAGCCCACGAGGCCGACCTCCGTGAAGAGGTCGAGAAGGAGCTGCGAAGCGAAGGGGGAGATACCGTCTCGGCTGAAAAATCCCGCTCCATCGCCAAGGACATCGCCACGCGGGGGAGCGAGGCAGATTTACCCCCTCGTGACCGGGCTCTCCTCCTCTGGGCTGAGAAGCTCACGACGAGTCCCGGCGAAATGAACCAAGAGGATGTGGACGATCTGCGAGAAGCGGGATGGAGCGACGAAGCCATCTCCGACGCGGGTCAGGTTGTTGCGTACTTCAATGCCATCAACCGCATCGCTGATGGGCTCGGCGTGGATTTAGAGCCAGAGATGGAAGAGAAAGAGTCCTGAGTCAGGGTCGCAAACGGCTCAGATCCGCCTCGACCAAAATCTCGCCCTCCTCTTCGCGCACGGGATAGACCGGCACAGACACCCCTTCCGCAGAAGAGCACTCGCCCGTCGACATGCTGAAGCGCCACAGATGCCAGGAGCAGGTGATATCACCTCCCGGTTCGAGCATGCCGTCTGCAAAATCAGCGTGCTGATGAGGACACATCCCTCCGAAGGCATAGAGCCTGCCCCCCTGTCGTGCAACCGCAACAGAGAGTCCTTCCATCGTCCGACTCTTCACCGTTCCTTCAGGCAGATCTTCTGAGGAACAGAAAACAAGGGTCTCGACCTGGCTCATTGCTGCTCCCCTCCGATGTACCCCACTTCTCGAAGCGCTTCTTCGATGTCGGGATTTCGAGGCTGTGGTTCAACTGGGCGAGCCGCAGCGGTCGCCGCGTGCCACTCGAGGGCAGCAATCTTAAGACGCTCAAACTCCTGGCGATCTTCAAAAGACAGTCCAGACCAGATCACAGGATTCTTCTCGAGAGGATCGGAAGAAAGATCGAAGGCGAGGGCCTCTTCTAACTCACCATCCTGTTTGAGTTCACAGATCACCTTGTAATCCCCATGCAACGCCGAAACGAGGATGCGGGAAGGCCCGAAAAGATGAGTCCTCACGGCCGAAAAGACAGGCTCCTCCCGACGCTCCCAATCCTCGATGGGAAAGAGGGGTGGAGGTCCCTGATCGTCGAGTGGAAGGCCGGCAAGAGACAGGATGGTGTTGAACAGCGATGCCACCGGCACAGGCGTTTTAATGACAACACCCTGCGGGATCCCCGGCCCGGCCAGCACCAGCGGAACGTGAACCATTTCCTCATGGAGAGTGTACCCATGGCCCAGATGACCGTGATCGAAGAGTTCCTCTCCATGATCCGCGGTCACCACAACAACGGTCTCGTCATCAAGTCCTCGCGACTGCAGCCCCTCGAACAAGTCTCCGACTGCCCGGTCGAAGTAGGCCACTTCGCCGTCGTAGAGGTCGGTGATCCGCTGCTTCTCCTGTTCCTCGAGGGGAGGCACCTCTCCCTGTTGCAACTGATACGGCAGGAGAGATTTGAGATCTCTTTGGGTCGTAAAACCCGTATCGGTGAAACGCTCCCCTTCCGGCCCCGGAGCGCCGTAGGGGGCGTGAGGATCCATGTAGTGCACATAGGCAAACCACCGCCCTCCTGTGGGCTGCTCGTCGACCCACTCGAGGAGACTCTGATTGAGGTCCTCAGCATCAGCATCGCGCTGATGGACCCAGGTCCCGAAGCCCTGGTCAAAATTATTGGCCTGCACCACTAAGGGGTTGGCCACAAAAGCTCCCCCCTCAATCCCCTCCTGCCGCAATCTCTCCGGCCAAGTCCACAACCCTTCCATGAGGTAACTGCGTTGGTCTCCCAGAACACCGTGTGTGTTGGGAGGCAGACCCGTAAAGAGCGTCGCGGTGGAGGGCAGGGTCCAGGAGGAAGGTGCGATCGCCCGCTGCACAAGGAGGCCCTCCTCAGCGAGCCCCACCAGATGAGGCGTCGTGTCCCGGCCGTACCCATAGAGAGACGTGTGCCGCGCGCCCAGGGTATCGACGCAGAGGACGAGTATGTTGGGTGCGGCCTCCCCGCTGTGTTGCCGAGGAATAGCCACCGTATTAGTCACGGAAAGATCCCACCAGATGTACTCGGGAATCGACACCCCCTCAGGAACGGGAGGCCCCGGTCTCGTGGTCTCGAATCGGATGGTCAGTGGAACTCCGGCAAAGTCCTGCAGATCGATAACCGATGTTCGCATGAGCTGGTCAAAGGGGTGTTCGTGCCCCGGCTCATTGATGTAGTCGCTGGACAGCGCAAGGCGCTCCTCCCCGTTCACCAGGACTCGAAAGATCACAGGCGCTGGGTCGGCCCGGTCCTTATCCATACGAAAAACGGTGTACACAAGAGTGCGCACGTGAAGCTTTGCCTCCTGTCCATAGGGACCCACTTCCACTTCGAAGGCGGATTCTGCAGGAGCCACGATGACCTTCCGTGCCTGGTCGGAAGCGAGACGGAGGCCCTTTTCAAAAGTGGCCGGGTAGGACGCCAAGGGGCGATCCAGGTTTTGGTGCACGATGCGAAGCCCTTCTCCGTCATCGAAACGAGCAATGAGATCGTCAACAACAAATTCCACGCTCATGGGCGGAGGCAACGGGTCGGAATCACCGCACCCCCCTGACACGAGGAGAAGCCACCCTGAAACCAGGGCCAGCCCAACAGAGTTGGAGAATCGACAGCGCATCTGAATCAACAACTACAGGGAAAAGGGATGGGATAGAAGGTGAAGGTGTGTGGCTCCAGGGTAGCCGGGCCAATGCCACCGGACCATGTCAGATCGACAAGGTTGTTTTGTCTCGACTCATGACCGGACAGCCAACCCCCTCCCCTGCTAGAATCAGCAGGATGACTCCAGACCACGCCCCTGCTGACCACATGCCCTCCGATCCAGAGGCCCTTTCCCAAGAAAGAAGAAGGATCTTTGCAGGAAAACGCCGTGTCTTTGTTTTCGGTGACATCAACTCCTCCGTCTCAGAGCGGGTGGTGAACACCCTGCTGCAGTACGCAGAAGAAGACCCCGGCGAAGCCATCGATCTGCTTGTCAATTCCACGGGCGGAGATGTCGAAGCGGCCTGCGCCATCGTAAACGCCATGCACGGCATTCCCTGCCGGGTGAACACGGTCTGCATGGGCTTCGCCCAGGGCGCAGCCTGCATCATCCTCATGGCAGGGACCGGCGTGCGCACGGCCTTCGAGAATGCGGTTCTGCTCATCCATCGGATGATCTGGGATCCGCCTCCGGGAGAAGAGGATTCGGAGACTTACTATCCTCCGCCTAATGAGCGCTATGTGAAGTTGTGTCGCAAACTTGAGAACGCCTACCTCGCTCGATTTCTTGACCACGACGTCAGTTGGGCAGAAAAGAAGATACCCACGGCAATCGACATGTCTACCGACGAAGCGCTCCGATTGGGCGTCATCGACGGAGTCATCTTCCTCGATCGAAACTAATCCTTTCGACCGGCTCTCTGTCAGACCCCGTTCTGTCGGATAGACTACACATCCACCCCGGAGCACCCTCTCCATGCTGAGGAAAGCCCTCAAGCAATATCAGTTGGGCGTCAAGAACCCCGCCCAAGCCAAGCGCATCGTTCTCTCCGAGGCGAAGATGCGTGCCGGCGTAAGGACGCTCCGCAGCCTTGAGTTTGCCGTCACGTGGCTCTGCAATCTGGACTGTGCCTTCTGTTACGCCGAAGACCTGATGCACGCCCAGAAGCGCCCTCCGGACCTTTCCATCGAGGATGCCGTAAAAATCGTGAATGATGCCCGTGACCTCGGCCTCATCCACGTGAACATCACGGGCGGAGAACCCATGGTTCGCAAGGACATCTTCGAGTTGGTGGATGCCCTGCCCAAGGACATCGTGATCTCGCTTGTCACCAACAGCACTCTTCTCACCAAAGAGAAGATCGATCGCTTCGTCGAGGCCGGGCTCTCCACCATCCAGATGTCGTACGGGGACTACTACCTCAAGAGCTTTAAGCGTGATCTGGCCCGCTACTGCGTTGAAAAGGGAATCTCGGTCACCCTCAGCGTCGTCAACATTCGCGACGAACGGGAGAACATCGAGAAGGCCTTCGAGATGGCAGAGGAGGATGACTACTCCGTCCTCTTCAACTACCCCATGATCTACAAGAACGTGGGCCTCGACAGTGAGTACTACTGGAAGATGCGCTATCACCCGCGCTGCCGAGAAGACAACCTCTTCTGGAGCGGCAAGGATCGCTGCCCGGCCGGGACCCACAAACTCTACGTCACTAATGACGGCGACGTCATGACCTGCGACCGCATCCACGCCATCTATGGCAACGTCCACGAAGAGCCCCTCGCCGACATCCACAAGCGGATGTACGAGAAGTTCATCACCCACAAGAGTTTCTGCCTCTTGGAGACCTGTCCCAAGCAATGGCAAGAGAACAACGAGCGAAGCGGTCGGACCTACAGCGATGAATTACTGGGAACGCAAGAGGACCCCTTCAACGTCTTCGAAGGCACGCCCCTCATGGAAGGCTCCGTTGAAGGCTCAACCACGGCCAAGGAAATGCACGCCGCGCGAGTCCAGAGCACCAAGCGGGGATCGACGCCGGTCAACGGCGAATCGTCCTAGCCGTCTTCGCTGGTGAGAAGTTCAAAGGCGCTGACCGCGATACGGTCGCCCTTGACCTGTCCCGTCACTTTTGCGCTGCGGATGGCATTGCATAAACCGTCATCCCCATGGGCGTCACCGTGTTCATCGATGCTCGTGCCGTCCACGAAATAGGCCTTGCCGTCGATCCTTACAGCCAGATCGCAACTCTGCCCCGTCAGACCGAACTGACACTCTCCGCATGCCGCCTCGACAACCGTGCCCTCAAAAGCTTGGTCCACTTGGAAACGCCCGACACAGGCGGGAAGGACCAGCAGCAGTGCTGTCATGGAAATTACGATCGCAAGATGTTTCATCCGTTCTTCTCCTTCTTCTCCTTTTTTCGCGTCCTGCTTACTCGAGAGCGCCCAAAATATACCACCCCCAAAAATACCCATCACGATTCCAAGTCCGACGTTATCCATCACGATGCCCAAGACAACGCCGACAACAACGCCTATCGACAACTCCCACCCCTGCATTCCTTTGCTCATCGCGTCAGTCTGAACTCACCCGCAACAGATGCACAAGGGAAAAGAAGAGGGGAGGTTCGACCCAGCCCGTCAGGATGTAATCAATGGGTATGATGCGCCACCTTATCCATCATGATTCACGGAACTTCATTCCTCCTCCCATGACCTTCTCTCGATCCATACGTCTTGCGCTGATTGCTGCCACTCTTCTCGTTGCAGCAATCCCCGCCTGCAAATCCCCTCATTCCACCCTCCCACCCACGGTCGGAATCCACCCCCCCCTGGTGGACATCCTCCATTACGAGATCCACGTCGAAGTGGACCATCGTGCGGGCTATGTGGAAGGCACCGTGGACGTGAACTTTGCTGCCCATGACGGCAGGGCTGCCACGATGCTGGTTCTGGACGCCGTAAACATGGATATCGAAAGCGTCCTGGACAACGAGGGGCACACGCTCGACTGGGCCCTGGACAACAGCCAACTCTCCATTCGTCTCGCCGAGCCCCTTCCCCCGGGCCATCAAACCACCGTTTCGGTGAAGTACTCCTGTTTTCCTCGCCAGGGGCTGTACTTCATCCACCCCGACCCCTCGGCCGCCTGGCACCTGTGGACCCAAGGAGAATCAGAGGACACCCGCCACTGGGTCCCCGTCTGGGATCAGCCCAACGACCGGGCGACCCATCGGCTTCACCTCACTGTGGACAGCCGGTTCGTCACCATGGGCGCCGGAAAACTGGAGTCCTCAGACGAACACCCCAAAGAGGGAACCCGCACCGACGTCTGGTACATGGCGACTCCCCACGTTTCCTACCTCATCACCTTTGTCGCCGGGGACTACGCAGTGGGATCCCTTCAAGGATCTCACATCCCCCTTCCCGTCCTCACAGAGAAAGAACACCTCGAAACCTCTCTGATCAATTTCACCGATACCGCCAACATGATGGACTACTTCGAGGAAGTCATCGGTTACCCCTATCCCTACAGCAAATACGCTCAGACCTGTGTTCGGCAGTTTGTCGCCGGGGGGATGGAGAACATCTCGGCCACGACTCTCTATTACGAGTCCATTCATCACCCCGAGGATGAGCCCCAACAGGACATGCGGTCCCTTCTCGCCCACGAATTGGCCCACCAGTGGTACGGCGATCTCCTGACCTGCAGCAGTTGGTCTCACATTTGGCTCAACGAAGGTTTCGCCACCTTCTTTGAAGACCTCTGGATGGGCGACTTTTACGGTCCGGATCACTACCGGTGGCGTATGTACAACAATCAGCGCGCCTACATCGAAGAAGAACTCGAGCACTCCCACCCCATCGTCTGGGATACCTGGGAACGGCCAGACGATGTCTTCGACAACCACGCCTATCCCGGCGGGTCGGCCCGTCTCAATCTTCTGCGCACCCTTCTCGGGGATGACGCCTTCTTCGACGGAATCACCCACTACACCAAGAGCCGAGCCGAACAGGTCGTCGACACATCTGATTTCCAACAGGCCATGGAAGAGACCACTGGCGTAGATCTGGATCTGTTTTTTGAAGAGTGGATCTACGAACCCGGATTTCCGGTCATCAAAGCGCACCTCTCCGCCTCCTCCCGGAAAATATCTACCTCGCAACGCGGTCACGGGGCTGTTTCCGTGTCCCTCGTCATCGAACAGATCCAAAAAGAGAAATGGGGCTGGAGGGCAGTCTTCCACGCTCCCGTCGCCGTGGCATGGAGCAGGGGGGGTGTGGAACATCAAACCTCCATCGAACTCGATCAACGCGTCATGGAAGTCCCTCTTCCCGGGGAGGGGCCCCTCGACTGGGTCCGCTTCGACGCCGAGACCGTTCTCCCCATGGTGTTGGATTTCTCCCAATCCGAATCGATGTGGCGGAACCAACTCACTTCAGCCAGCGACGCCCTGACACGTCTGGTCGCCGCTGAACAATTTGCCGCCCTCCCCCAGGGCCTGCATCCAAATCCAGACAGCATCGCCGCTCTCCAGGCAGCAGCAAAACATGACGCCTTCACCCCCACCCGTGTTACGGCAATCCAAGCCCTGACAGGTCTCCACCACAGGGAGGCAGACACACTCCTGCAAGAACTCATCCTCGATGAGGATCCCGAAGTACGGGAAGCCGCCGCATCAGCCCTCGCTGAGGTGACAGACGTTCACGTCGCCCCTCTCCTTTTTAAAGCGGCTGAAGATTCAAACGCCTCTGTTGTGAGCGCCTCGATCGGCGCGCTGGTGGATCGTGAACACCCCGCCAGTTTCACTCTCCTCTCCGACAAAGCCAAAAGGGCTGACCCCCTCCGCTGGCGGCTCACCAGAGATCTCGTTGTTTTGAGCCCCGAGACGGGACACCGAGATGTTCTGCCCTTCTTGATCGGCATGGCCAAGGAACACACGTCCGCTGACGTACGGGGGGCAGCCTTTCAAACTTTGGTCCAACTTGATGATCCCGACCACCGAGACCTCATCCTGGCTCAGTTGGCCGAGGGCCTCTACGACAGAAGCTACGGAGCGCGGGAGCAGGCCGCCTATGCCCTGGGGAAACTCGGAGACAAGCGGACACGCATTCTTCTTGAGGGAAGAGCCCAGGTCGAAGCCTATCCTCAAGTGCTCAGAGCCATCAGTCAGGCCCTGGCCAACCTGTAGCATGACGCCCCGTTCAGGGCGCACCCTCAGAACACACTTTCGCAGGGAAATCCGATGAAACGGCCTTCCACCCCCTCCTCTTCGCTCCGTTCCCGTCTGCGACCTCTTCTGTTTCCACTTCTCGCGGTGGTGATCCTCCTGGCGGTGTTCAACGGAAATCAGTTCGACCCCGACGCCGTCGCAAAAGATCTCGCCCAAGGCAGGGTGGAAGCGGCTCTTGCTCGCCTCGCTTCGGCCGAACCCGACGACCTTCTCCCCGCACTCACGGGGGTGCACTGGTGGCCCCAGGCGAACCGTACTGCGGCCCTAGTTCAACTTGCAGACCAACCCATTGAAGATTTCCTCGAAGATCCCTCTCTTCCCACCCTCATCGCGCCCCTCGATCGCTACCGCACTCCCCCCACGGCAATTGAACTGCGTGAAGGGGGCCCCGAGACGCTCTCTCTGGAGGTCGTCCACTTCGAGTTAAACCTCGTTGCCACAACAGAAGAGATCCCCCCCCACAACACAACCCTTCCCCTCGAGATCCGTCTCCTCTCCGGTGCCGGCTACACCATGGCCCTTCGCAGTCCCGACGGAATCTATATCGCCATGGCAAAGTTTGACCTTCTTACGGGAGCAGAGACCGCAAAGGTCGAAGAAGCCATGACGGCAACCGGTCATCTTTCACGCGAGCCCCACGGGCAGAAACTCCTCTCCGCCATCGTTGCCCTGCACTTTGGGCTCACCGCCGAAGCTCTCGGCCTGTTCGAAGAACTCGAAAGCGTCCCCGCATTCTCCAAGGCAGCAAGAGACCTTCGGATTCTCACTCTGCGAGAGCAGGGCCTCGACCATTCGGCCCTCGGTCTCCTGCAAACCTCACGCTAAGTATTGCAAAGAAACACCATGAGAAAAATTGTCCTCACTCTGACTGTTCTGCTCGTCCTGACCGGCTGCGCCTCCCTTGGCGTCGCTGAGCCAAAACTCCCCACAGCAACCGAGGTCGCCACACTTTTGGCTGAGGGCGCACTGGAGGTTCCCCCTCTCGGCGCCTATGGCCGTCAAGTGAGCGGCGCATCAGCCGAAGCCCAAGCATGGTTTGATCAGGGCCTCCGATACACCTACGGATTCAATCAGGACCAGGCAGCGGCCTGCTATGCACGAGCAGCGTTGGCCTCTCCGGAATGCCCCATGGCATGGTGGGGACTCGCTCACATCTTCTCGGTCGACATCAACAACCAAGCAATCAAAGACAACGAAGCCATCTGGGCGATGGTCGCACTACGGGAGGCCCAGCGCTTCGCCGCGAATGGAACACCTCTTGAACAGAAGTTGATCGACGCCGAGGCGAAACGGACGGTCCTCTCTCCTCCAGGCCCAATGGACCGAGCCCATCTCGACGACTCCTATCGCAAGGCCATGGAAGAGATCTGGAGCAATACGGCTTATGACATCGATGTTGGCGTGCTCTACGCAGAATCCCTCATGCTCCTGCAGCCGTGGAATTACTGGACCCCTGATTATGAGCCTTTAGAGCGGGCGGAGGAAATCGTCTCACTGCTGGAGGATTGCATCGAGTTGTCACCGGAGCACCCGGGCGCTCATCATTTCTACATTCACATGGTCGAATCCTCGGGCAAGGCAGAGCGCGGTATCCCGTCAGCGGACATCCTCGGAAAACTGGTGCCCGGTAGCGGGCACCTCGTCCACATGCCCTCTCACATCTATGCCAACGTCGGCCGCTATGAAGATGCCGTGACAGTCAATGAACGCGCGGTGCAACTTGATCGTGAGTACTTCGCGACGTATCAGAAGCCAACCTTCTATCTGAACTACTACTCCCACAACATTCAGTTCGTCACCTTCGGCGCGATGATGGAAGGACGCAAGGCCCTCGCCCTTGAGTATGTCGACAAATTAGAGGAGTTGGTCACAGACTCGGTCATTGAGATGTTTGCCCCGTTCATTGACGGGATGAACGCCATCCGGCTGCATGTCTACATTCGCTTCGGGATGTGGGAAGAGGTTCTGGCCTATCCAGAGTACGCCGAGTTCCGTAAGGCAAGTCGCACCCTCCGCAGATACGCCCGGACGGTTGCTTTCGCAAACCTCGGTCGCACCGAAGAGGCACGCCTTGAACTCGCACGCTTTGATGCTGCCGCAGCGGAGGTGCCCGAAGAATGGATGGTCGCTTACAACCCTACCCAGACCGTCTTTGGATTGGCCCGCATGGTCGCAGAGGCGGAAGTCTATTGGCGAGAGGGTGATCCAGCCAAGGCGATCACCCTGCTGAAAGAAGCCTCCGCCACGGAGCACAATCTTGTCTACACAGAGCCACCACCGTGGATGATCCCGATCCGTCATGCCCTCGGAGCGATTCAACTCGCCAGTGGTGACGCGATCGGCGCAGAGATCACCTATCGAGAGAATCTCAAGAAGCACAAAGAAAACGCGTGGGCTCTCTTAGGTTTGCAGCAGTCACTGGAGCAGCAGGAGAAGACAGCGGCATCGGCCGCTGTGCAGACACGTGTCGACGACGCGTGGGACCGCGCCGACCTCACCGCGCCCGCGAGCTGTTACTGCGGCGTCGCGCTGAAGTAAGCCCCAGCCTTACCCGTCGTCGTGTCGGTCAACCATCTCCTGGGCCCATATCCCTGAAGCCGTTTCTTCATACTTCTTGGCCACGGACTTCATGGTTTTAAGAGCCTTTTCATAATCACCCTTGGACCAGGCAGCGAAAGCGGGGCCGAGTTTCTTTCTCGCTTCGAGATCTTCTTCAGCCTCTGGATTGTCTTCCAAAGCCTCCAACCACTCGGTGGCTTCGACGCACCCTGGAACGCCCTTAAAGTCGGTGGACAATTTGTCGTAGATCTCCGCGGCGCAGCCAAAGGCCCCTTCTTCTACTCTTCCCGCGGCCTCATCCTGCATCCGCTGCGTCATGGCCTCCATGGCGTCCTTCAATCCCTTGAGATCCACATCGTCGGGATGGTGTTCCAGGGCCCGGGTCATCTTCTTCCAAGCCTCCCCATACTTTTCCTTCTCAAGGAGGCTCGCGATGGACTTATGAGCCTTGGGCAAAGAAGGGAGAACTGAAGTGTTCTCCAGCACGGCCAACAGCCGTTTTTCCCCAAATTCCCTCTCGAAAGCACCGGGATGACCCTTCCAGAGAATGATGCCGTCCGGACCGATCAAATAAGAAGTGGGAAAGCCGCGAATCCCCCAGGGGGCCTCTTCAGAGGTCTCCACGATCGCGATGGGAAACTCCATCCGTTTCTTTTCGATGGAGTCCGACACAAGGCTTTTGCTTTCGTTGGTCACGCCAACGACCACAAGCCCCTTATCCCTGTTCGAGTTCCACAACTCGTTCAGGTAAGGGACCTGTGAGGCGCAGGGGCCTCACCAAGTGCGCCAAAACTCAATGAAAACGGCACGCCCCTTCAGGCCGGCAAGGGAGGCATCGTCATAGTTAAACCACGTCCCCTCGAAGTTTGGAGTCGGATCGCCCACTCCTAACTTCACGTTGTCTGGAGCAGAATTGGCGGAAATCGCCAGGGCCGCGGCTAAAGCCAAACCCAGCGGCAGTGCGAAAAGTTTCATGCCTTAGTCTCCGTTCGCCTAGAGGGAAGAAGAAATCCTCTTCTTCCCTCGTGCCAAGGTAAACCGCTGAGCCGAAGTGTCAAGCCATGGAGGCCGATCGCCTCTCCCGGGCCACTCCTGGACTACTTACCAAGACCCAGCCGGCGCAGGCGGTACCGGAGCTTCTCTCGGCCCACATTAAGACGACGAGCCGCTTCAGCGACGTTGCTTCGAGTCGCCTCAAGGGTCTGACGTAAAAGTTCCTCCTCGACCCTGTCAAAAGCAACCCCCTCTGGGGGAACCCGCAACATAAAGGTCTTCGACAGCATGTCCTCCACGGCCGGTCCAGGAAGAACGAGATGGTGCAATCGAATCGGTTCATGCTTCGCGAGAAGTGCGGCGTGCTCCGACACCAGTTCCAGTTCGCGCAAGTTTCCCGGCCAGTCATATTCTCGCAGGGCATCCAGGACCCGGTCATCCCCCCAGGCCACCACGCAGGCCTCTAAGAGGGTGGGGATGTCTTCGAGACGATCTTTTAGAGAGACCGCCACGACAGGCTGACCTCCCAGGGCGTAGTACAAATCTCTTCGAAACGATCCGTCTTTGACGCGATCCAAGAATCTGTCCGAGGCGGTGGCCAAAACTCGGCGCCCCTGCTGTGCGAGACGGAGAATCTCACCCTGTTCGGAAACCGACCGATCGTCGATGTCGTCGATCAAGAGCACCGAGCCATCCTCGGCAAGAGGTTGCGTTCCGCCCTTAGTCAGGAGGTGTCGAAGCACCCTGGTACGCAGGCAGCCCCGCTCTCCTGCATACACGATGTGTCCGGCCTGCTCCTCAACGCGCTGCAGGAGCAGAGCCATTTCTCGCACTGCCGGAACTTCGCTCACAAGGATCGCTTGCGCCAAACGGTCCTGAGGCATCCCGGATCCGTCCTCCGCGAGACGGAGGAGCATGCGTCGCTCCAAAAGTCTGTCGATTCGTGCCTCAAAGCGGGCTCTCGACGTCAGGTCATCCACCACCACGCCGGGAAGAAGTGTCAGGACTTCAGGCCAATGAGAGGGATCATCGGCCACCATGACAGACAGGTCGGGCTCTTCCTCAAGAGCCGTTCGCACGAGAATCACCGTCGCTTCGGTGCGATCAAAACCACTCACCACTAGGACGTCGGAAGCCTCTCCTGGAGATTCTGTCTCCCAAGGCAGGTCCTCGGGGTTCTTTGGAAATGGTCGAACCAGAGGACGGCGCGGTGCCAGAAAGTTCTCGAGGGTCCGCTGCTGAGGATGATCAGAATCGACAAGCAGCACTTCAGTAGTCATTGAACAACACTCCCCGACTCTCTTCGGCTACGCCGAGACATCATCAAATCCCTCCCAGTCGGTCGAGAGAAGGGAGGAACGCATCCAACTCTCGGGCGACCTCCTCCAGAGGAGCCGTCCACTTCGTGAAGGGGTGACGGGCACCGAAAGTATGATCGCCACCCTCTACCATCACGAGTCGCGCCGCGGGAATCCAGTCCGCAATCGATTGTCCCTCGTGGGGTTTCACATTGGGATCCTCATCTCCTTGAACCACGAGACTCGGAACAAAGATGGTTTGGGCGGCGCCTTCAATGTCATGGTTCGGCAAATCGTCAAACCACTCCGAGCCGAGAGGCATCTCCTGTCCGGTCCGCACATTCTTGATGGTCACGTAGCCCTCTGCTTCCAACTCGGCGAGGACCTCATCGGTCAGCCGCTGAAGATGTGAAACCCCATTGAGAGAGCAGACTTGGGCTATCCGGCCATCTGTCGCGGTCCTGAGCAGGGCGACACCCCCACCCATAGAATGGCCCACGACATTTACCCGCCCCTCCTGCTGCAGGTGACAGCGAGCAGCGAGGGCGTCGTCCTGGAGAAAATCGAGGACTGTGCCGAGATCCTCAATCGCGCGGGAGATGGTCTGCACCTTGAAAAGGTCCATGCGGTCAAAAGATTCTGGGTTTTCGCCGACGCCGTTATGGCTGAAGTCGAAAAGCACCACAGCCCGCCCCCCTTCGGCGAGCCGCTCGGCGAGAGGCGGAAACATGCCCCATTTCCTAAATCCCTTAAACCCGTGGCACATCACGACCACGGGAAGAGGTGTCTCAGCCCCCTCCGGGCCATAAACATCCACTCCCATGGTCAGCCCGTCGGGGCAGGGGATGTGAGTGGATTCAAGAAAAGTCGTCATGGATGGAAAGCCACTGGAACTATACCCCTCGCCCCCCCCGCTCCTCACCCCTGTTTCTCTTTCCTCAGAACGACGAGGCGCCGAGTTTTCCCAGCCTGGTGAGGCGAGCCATCGAAGTCACCCCAGGTGCCTTCCACTGACAGTTGGGCGAACTGTGCCATCGTTATGAGTTCATCCTCTGAAAAGAGGTGAACCGACTCGGTCCATCTCCGTTCAGCCATGCCCCTTCGAAGGAGACAGATCTGCTTTTCAACTCGTTTTCCGTCGTCCGTCATCCAGCGCTGGATTTCGACCGTTCTGTCGTCATCAAGACTCTCCACGCTCTGAGCGACAAGCGATGCGGCCACCGTTTCTCGATCCATCAAATCAAGAAGCAGGCCCCCTCCTGGCTGAAGAATACGAGCGACTTCAGCCAGCGTCTGTTCATGATGGGCCTGGCCATCGAAGTAACCGAAAGAGGAAAAGAACATGGCGGCCCCAGCAAAAGACCAATCCAGAAAGGGAAGGCACCGCATATCCCCTCGAACCGTCGCGGTTCCCTGCCCCGCGCACCCTTGACTGAGATCTTCAGAAAGATCCAGCGCCGTCACAGCACAGCCCAGAGTTGCAAACGCCCGGCTATGACGTCCCTCACCGGCAGCAAGATCCAACAAACGACCTCCACGAGGATCAAAGCGCAGCAAGCTCATGGCACCCTTGGATTCCCTGCGGGCGGAAGCCTCATTGCGATGGGCGTAAATAGAAAGGTAATCGGCGGAAAACGCCTCGACATACCAGGGAGCGGATGGAGTGTTTGGAAACTCTGCCATGGACTCCATCATAGTCTCGAGTTCCCTTCCTAAGACGGGAGGATCAGTCTGACGAAGGCGCCTCGCTGTTCGCCGCCGCCTTCCACACCGCCTCCATCTCATCGAGAGAGGCCTCGGCTAATCCGTCACCGAAGGCCTCCTCGATATTCCTGAACCGACGACGAAACTTTTCTATCGTCCTGCGAAGTGCGATTTCAGGATCGATGCCGTGGTGACGTGCCACATTGACTGCCCCAAAGATGACGTCGCCTAGTTCATTCTCTACCGCATCAGCATCTCCTCCTTCTGAGGCTTCGGTGAGTTCAGCGACCTCTTCGCTCAACTTCTCAAGAGGCCCGGCAAGGCTCGGCCAGTCAAACCCCACAGAAGAGGCCTTCTCTCCGATTTTTTTCGCCCGGAAAAGACCTGAGAGACTTTCCGGGACGCCGTCCAACACCGAATCTCTCCCCTTGGCACCCTCCTTTGCCTTTGATGCATTCCAACTCGCGAGGGCCTCGGCGGGAGACCCCGCACTCGCTTCGCCGAAGACATGGGGATGACGCCGGACCAACTTCCCTGCAATCCCCTGAGCAACACCCCCCAGATCAAACCGGCCGTCCTGCTGAGCGATTCTCGCGATGAGAAAGACGTTCATGAGGACATCCCCCAACTCCTCTTCCATCTCACCGTCATGGTTCTTGGCAATCGCCTCAGTCGTTTCGAACGCCTCTGCGACAAGGTTCGATGCCATCGCATCCAGGGTTTGTTCTCGATCCCAGGGGCATCCGTCTTCATCTCTCAGGCGCCAGACCACCCCCAGCAACTCAGTCAGCCGCGCCAAAATCTCCGTCTCAGCCTCGATGCGCCCCATCCCTTCAACCCGCGCGGTCTGGGCGTGATCAACCTCCTGAGGCGTCTCATGACTCGACATGGCGCAGGCCTCCAAAGCGAAAAGACGCGAGGTCTTCTGCCAAAGTCGATGACAGGGCGGAAACAACCATTTCACGAGAGGGGCAATCCTCTCCCAATTCCGCTTCCATGGAGGTCATCACTTCCGGCGAAAAACCGCAGGGGCGAATGGACTGAAATGCCTCGAGATCGGTCCGGTGGTTCACCGCCATCCCATGCCAGGTCACCCACCGGCGCGCAGCCACTCCAATCGAGGCCACCTTGCGCAATCCGTCGGCAGTCCAGACCCCTGTCGCCCCCTCCTTGCGAGAGCAGTCCAACCCGAACCCTGCCATGGCGGTAATGCAGGCCTGTTCGAGGCAGCGCATCCACCGATGCAAATCCCGAGCGTCCTCGGCCAAGTGGACAATCGGATACACCACGATCTGGCCGGGACCGTGATAGGTCATCTCCCCCCCGCGCTCCACTTCGAACAACTCAAAGGGAAGGGGTCCCTCTTGTTCTCCACCTTTCTGAGATCCCCGTCCGGCGGTCAGGACGGGATCATGCTCCACGAACAGCAGGGTATCCCCTTCTTGCCCTTCAAAACGCCGAGCGACCAGATCTCGCTGAAGATCCCAGGTCGCAGAGTAAGCCATGCGGCCCAGATCCCGCACGACCAGCGGAGGGCTGAGCAATTGATCTGTCATGGAATGAGTCATGCTTTGGGAGAAAAAATGTGGATGGCGTGGCCCTCCACTACGTGCGCCGCTTCCATCAGGGTTTCACTGAGGGTTGGGTGTGGGTGGACCGTCAGGGCAATGTCAGCCACCGTGGCTCCCATCTCGATTGCCAGGGCCGCCTCGGTAATAATGTTGGAAGCGTCGGCTCCCACGATATGAACCCCTAAGAGAGTGTCGTCCGATGCATCGGCAACAAACTTCACAAAACCCTCGGTGTGATTGGACGCCAGAGACTTGCCGTTAGCCGCGAAGGGAAAACTCCCCACCTTGACGTCGACTCCGCGCCCTCGAGCAGCCTCTTCGGTCAGACCCACCGTGGCGATCTCGGGGTCTGTAAAAATCGCGGCGGGCATCGCATTCACATCCATGTCAATGTTCGCTCCAGCCACGACTTCGGCCACGACAAGGCCTTCCTTGGAAGCCTTGTGCGCCAGATAGGGAGGGCCCACCACATCGCCAATGGCGTAGAGAGTCGGATTTGAACTCCGCATCTGACTATCCACGACAATGTGACCCGCCTCGTCCCGTTCCACCCCGGCCTTGTCCAAGGCGAGACTGTCGGTGTTGGGGACAAAGCCCACCGCCACCAACACCTTGTCGGGATTGAGGATGATCTCGCCCTTGGGGGTATCAAGGGCCGCTTCCAATCCCTCCTTCGTCGGGTCCACCCGCGTGACCTTGCTCGAGGTGTACACGGTCATTTTTCGTTTCTTCATCCCGCGATGGACCACCTTGACGAGTTCAGGTTCAGTTCCCGTGAGAAGGCTGTCGGCCATTTCCACAATCGTGACCTTGCTCCCCAACTTGGCGAGATACGTCCCAATCTCGCATCCCACAATCCCGCCCCCAATCACGAGGAGGGTCTTTGGGATTTCCTCCAAATCAAGCGCTTCTCTTGCCGAGAGGATTGTCTCGCCGTCGACCTCCAATCCAGGCAGCGAGGCCACCCTGCAGCCCACTGCCACAAGAATATGATTCGCCTCGACCCTGATCGTGCCTTCCTCGCTTTCCACGGCAAGGCTGTTGGACCCAGTGAAAGTCGCGTTTCCCATCACCACCTCGACCCCATTCCGTTTGAAAAGATCTCCAATCCCTCCCGTCAAACGGTCCACCACCTGATCTTTCCAACTCTTCATTTCGGCCAGGTTCACCG
>JAZALG010000014.1:0-5938 GCA_036229545.1 Planctomycetota bacterium
AGGCCAGTGGAGAAAAGAGCAAGCACCCCTGCCATCCCCGCCATAAAGACCATGAGTGCGACAAGAATCTCGATGAGCGTAAACCCACGGACTCTCTCTTGTTTCTCTGCTATCACTGGTCCGTTCATCGGTTGAAATTCTCCTTTCCCGTGGGAAGGCGCAAAACTCGGTCAAAGGTCCGGCCCAAGCGAAGAGCCTCTCCGGTTTCGTGAGGGATTGCCACGCTCCCGCGAACGCCGCGTTCCACGGTGAGTTGACGACCGGTGACCGAGAGGACCCTCACCCATTCTTGCCCGAGAAGCAGATGGTCGGGTTGGGACTCATCCCCCAAGAAAGAGGCTGAGGACACATTGAATGCCCGGCTCGCCGCCGTCACATCCTCGGACAGCCTTCCTACTGGAAGTTGTGCGTCGAGAACGAGTCGCACCCTCACCATTCTCGGAAACATGTCGTCCCTCCGGTTCAAAAGCGACGTCGCGTCCGTGTGATAGACAAACGATGACCCCAGGAGAGCTCGCGTCGAGTCCCAGACCGGAAAAGACGGTTGAAGTCCTCCCCTCTCTTCTCCGTGTGGGATATCCCAAACGTCTGTCTCCGGTCCCCAGACATCAACACCAAAGAAGAGAACCCCTTCAGCGACGGCAACAGCATCGTTCACCAGATGATCACGCTCTCCGAGATTTTCCAAGTCGACGAGTGAATTCGGACCGCCCAGGGGGGTGCGAACTTTGCGCATCAAGGAAGGAAACTCCCTCCCCTTGAGATGCAGAAGTGTGTAGGCGGTCTCCGCCAACCCCCCCGTCGCCCGCACCTCCCCCGGATCCTCCTCGAAAACCAAACTCGCTGTCCGCTCCCCACCAGCAGAATCCCCCGCGTGACGGAGCCATGCCACTTCACGCGCCTCGTACAGCAACCTCGTAAACGCCAGAGCCGTCACGTCAAATCCCTGTCCTTCTGTGGAATCTCCGTTTTCGGTGCGCATGGTCACAAGGAACCGAGCATCTTGTTCAGCAGCACCGGGTTCCCCGGCCCATGTGTGCCGGAGATCGGCGGCCATCAGATCGAGTGCCGCTTGAGCCCGGCCGTGGACTTCACGATTTTGTTCGCCTGTCCCCCAAATGTCCGTCGCACTTCGCGTGATCTCAAAAAGCAACAATCCCAGGACAGAAAAGAGAGCCGTTGCAGCCAGCAGTTCAATGAGAGTGAAACCAGACCGTCGCATCATCGCCACTCCTCATGCTCAAGGATGAGCGTGGGCTGGAGAGAACTCAAAACGATGGAATGGACCCTGGGGGCCTGCTTCCATCCATGACTTCCGTACCACTGAGAATCAAAAGCACCGGGTAAATACCGAGTGAAGAGATACAAGTCCATCTGGTCGCCTTGGCGGGAAAGTGACCCCATGATGGTTGTCTCGCCGATCTCCTGGCTCTGAAACTCAAGAACATTGGGCGATTCGCCCTGCTCAACGTGAGGAGAATCGCCTTGTCCGATAACCACACGCACATCAAGGCCCACCGTCTCGTCCGGCAAATCGACAGCGACGGCCAGATCAGTAAAAAATGCGCCCAAGGCATGCGTTGTCAGACATCCGCTCTCTGATGCAGGAACGTCATGCCCTAACAGGGCCCGATCACGAAAACGCTGCGGTTGCCACCGAACAATTGTGCCCGCCTCGTGTTCACCGGGAACCGTCCCGTATCTTCCTCGAAGAAGGCCCCGCTCCATGACAGCTGTTTTCCCTTCGATAGACGGCATGACGAGCCCCCGGACATCACGACTTTCGTAACCGATCAGTTCCTCTCCGACCCACACGAGTCCGGGACCATCGGGAAACTCGCTCGCGTCAACGAGGGGAACAAAACCCGATTCGTCGCTCAGCCTCTCTGAAAGCGGGGAAGACGGCCAAAAATCGAGGCACATGACTGGCTCATCCAGTCGATGAAATCCACGCGGAGTCCCATACAGGCCACGCCCCGTGAGGAACACTCCCCCCGAATCCACAGGATCGACCCCTGCGTAGGAAACGATCTCCTCACCAACCAGCAGCAAGCCGCCACCCTGTGGCAGGGTCGATAGAATTTCCAAGGCATCGGGACCCATCGTGGGATCCGCCAACCGAGTATGGACAAGTTGGAGGGAGGACGTCCGAAGTTCCAAAACCTGCTCTTCCTCAAACTCCAGATCTTCCGAAAGAGAAAAGCGGGCCATCGGCAAGAGAAAGGGGCCCGGGACACTGCTCATATGGAACCGCAACTCATCGACCACCGCATTCCCCGGTGAAAGACGCCCCGACCAATCCTGTCCAAGAGAAAACTCGCTGATCGGCGCAGAGGGCAACTCCCTTGAGGGCGCCTTGATGAAACGGGTGAAACGACGGCTATCCTGTTGGAGTTCCTCCACTCGGCGTCGGATTGAACTATCAGAATCGAAGGCCACATCGAGCAACGGCTCGATGTCCTCGGTGGCGAGGTTGCCGTCTTCTCCAGGGTCCGTGCGGAAAAACTCGTCCGCAACAGGATCGCGAAGCCCGACCAAGACCGCTTGCCCCCACCCGGTGTTCCACTCGGGGCCAACCGCATAATTCACTCGGTGCCATTCCTTCTCTCCGAGCGGTGAAACGAGCGTCACTGCATCATTCCGTCCTGGCAAGCCAGCGACAGGTTCAAGTTGAATATCCCACCCTGCAATGAGATGCGTCGGCAGGCACCTCGCACCGACAGCGTGGTCTCCATCCACGGTGCCTAGTTGTCCACGATGATCCAAGGCAAGCCGAAGACTCTCAACGAGGTCCTCGGTGACGGTAGCCGCATTCGGATCCCACAAACCCGCTGCTTCAATCAGTGTTGTCACCGCCTCGATTGCAAGAATATCGTCACGAACAAAATATTCTGACGTGGCAGTATCCCATCGGATCCACTCGGTGCTTCCGCCTTCCTCATTGAAATCGAGATCGATTTGCATAAATCCGGACAAGCCAGGAGGGGCGCTATCGTAAAGAGGATAGTAATCCTCCCAGAGGTTCCCTCCCGTCACGCCCACAGACAGGGGGATCACGAGAACACGAGGTTCTTCGGGGAGATCCCCATCGGAGCCGGTCAACACCGCATCGAAACGGGTGATGTAACTGCGCGCTTCGTCAAAGAACCCCCGGCCGGAAATATGAGGAATCTCCCCTTCCAAGAGAGGGCTCGGATTGGGACCAATAGACACGGGAATTCCTGAAAAGTTGCGGCTGCAACCGGTGAGCGACTGGCCATCAAAACCGGAATACCGAACCACCTCTCCCCCACCAATCACCGACCCATCCTCCGCGTCGGGAGGGAATGTCCATTCCTGTGCCCCACCTTCAGGATCAGGAAAGCTCCGACCAAAAACTCCCTCGTAATCGACGTAAAGCAACGCGTAGCCGCCGCTCGACTGGAAGGTCCCTGGTCCAAAGGGAGCCGACCCTGCCTGACGAACAGGAATCGTGGAATCATCCGGCCCTAGCCCCACCCCCACAGGGATGGTCACAGTCATGGTGCCGAGGCCCACATTGACCACAACCGAAATGGTGTGCGTTCCAAGTCGTTCCGGGTCAAGTTCCGCGACGCCAAACGCGTCCAAATCCCCGGCAAGGGTTCCTCCCCCTTGATTGGCCATCGTCGACCCCAGGGGAAGGCTGTATCCAAGAAGGGACACCGTCTCGGACGCTTCGTGATCGCTGGCAAGAGTCCCTCGCCGCCCCCGGCCACCGAACGGATCATCGCTTCCCGCGGCGGTAATCAGAAAACTGTCCTCGTCTTTGTCGATGTACTCAAGAATCTCATACCCCACTCGCAGGACGCCTTGGCGAGGAAACCCCGCGGTCGAGTTCACGGGAAGATCCATTTTGCTGGTAGAACTCACAATGCTTCCGCCAGCGTCGGAGGACACGTCTTCTGTCAGAAATGTCGTGAAAGACCGCTGCCCGCGAGGCACACCATCGACGAACAAGGCCATGGCATCATCAGAGGCCCCTCCCACGTGGGCGAGGAGGTGATAGGGAACCCCGGGGAGGAGGGAAAGTCCGTCATCAAAGGCGTAGCGGATTTCTCCCGCCGGTGGTGTTCTTCCCTCAGGCATCTCCACCTCAAAGTCCGGAATTGAGGTGTCATTCACGCGGAAGATCAGTTCCCCGTCCACCAAGGCAATGAGCACACGATCTTCAAGTTCACCGACACCCCCATCGAAGAGAATGGTCTCTGCTTCTGGATCCTGAACTTCAAACCAGAACTCCACGGCAAAGGGCAGCATCCACCCTGCCGATGACACGAGAGGCGGCTCGACCCCTGTTGTCGCCAAGGTAAGAGGCCCGTCATGAAAGGCCATTCCCTCAGGCTCTCTCCCCAAAAGCCCCGCGGTTCCCTCGTCAAAGTGCAAGGTGTTGGGAAGGGACGAGCGAACAGGAGAAGGGCCAAGGAAGGAGGTTTGTTCGTCGGGTGAGGGACCAGGCCTCCCTGCAATCAAGGTTCCTGCACGGCCAACGCCTTCCCGCCCCAGGCCCAGGGCGCTGGCATAGGATTCCGCCATCCCGATCAGACTTTCATCATCCGGTCGATCAAACATGAGCCCGAGACCGCCCCCAATCCCCAAATCAGGCATGGGACCGTCCCCCGGACCCGACGAAAGCAGAGCAGGGAAGGATTCCCAGCCATCCAGGCCGGGCCCCAAACTCGCAGCCTCCTGAAAGTCCCTCTGCGACCGGTAGACATGGGCGATTTCACCTGAGGGCGCGACAGAAACCACCTCACGAACAAAGGCACGACCACGTTCTTTTCCGGACGGAAAATTCTCGCTCGCCGCCGCATGAACTGAAAAAACTCCCCGGCTTCCATAGGTGAAAGGCGCAGTCCCCCCTACGATCTCCGCGTCACCCGGATCGAGTGCACAGCGCAGGATGACGTCCCGATCTTCTCCGCGGATCTCCCCTTCTCCCACAGCGACATCCAAGAGAGACCGAAGGGCCTCATGAGAATCGGGAGTCTCCTCCCGAATGCGGGCCGCGATCTGAACCGCGGCAGTTTCGCTCAGACGACGCGCCGGGCGATGCGAGATGAGCCCCTCGAGATGGGCCGTGAGTTCGGCCTCTGTGTAATCGCTGGGAGCCCGCCCAAGATCTTCCAAATGCAATCCAGCAGAGGTGAGATCGAGCATGGAGTAGTCGCCCGTTTCAACGCCGTCGATCAGAAAAAACTGGGCCATGCCCGGATCCATTCCCCCGGTCAGTTCGCCGAGACGAACAGCCAACTTAGAGGCCTCAGTCGGTGTAATGACATCCGCCTCAGGGCTCCTCCCCAAGCCCTTGAGCAGGGCGACGAGAACACGGAGTGGGGCGGTATTGACGTTCACCGGTTCCTTGCGAAGGCGTCGCACCACGCTCCCTTTGTCATCATGGCGGAGCAATAATGGCTCCAGTAATTCGATTCGCCATCCCCCATCCCACGGACGAGCGCGAGTCACGAAGGCCCACTCTTTCTCCCCGGAATCGTCCTCAATCTCTAGGATCGTGCCCGGTCCCAGAAGACGACCATCTGCGACCAAAAGTTGAGGCCGCCCCAGTGAAGGCGTTGTGGCGTCGAGAATCTCCTGGGGAGAGACAAAAGCGGTCGCTGCGCCGTGCACTGTCAGGAAGGGACGGGCTGCGTCCAACTCGTCAGCGGTGTAACTCATCTCGCCAAACCAACCGATCTCCTTGATCCCGTCCACACGACGATAACTGTCAAAAATCCCAGGCCTGATCCGCCAGCCATATTCGGTCAGAAGAAGAATTCGAAAATCGAGGACTTCGGTTCCGGCTTCATGAGACCGGGCCCGGGAAAGGATGAGATTCTCCGAAGCAAACCCGCGACGGCATTCCTCGAAAATGCCGGTGTCCATGCCGCTGTACTCGATCACCTCATCGTCAATCCAGAGA
>JAZALG010000015.1:0-10409 GCA_036229545.1 Planctomycetota bacterium
TGTCGATGCGCGTCCCTCCAGCGACCCCGCCGGGCAATCGAATGAAAAGGGGGACGCGAAGGCACTCTTCGAAGAGCTGCTCATGCTGCCAACGGCCATGCTCGAAGAATTCCTCTCCATGATCGCTCATGATGACGACGATGGAGCGGTCGAGGAGACCGCTCTTGCGCAGCCCCTCGAAGAGACGGGCGAGCCGGTCATCGGTGTAACGAATCCCTGCCTTGTACAGACCATGCAAATAGGCGGACTCAACCCATCCGAATGACGCACGGTTCTTCCAGAAGCGGGTCTTCATGCTGCCCCACTTCTCTGCAAAAGACTGACCTTCCAGACCCTCCACGACCTGCTTCAATTCACCGTCATAGGATTTCGGCACCCAATTTTCGATGTACCGCGAAGGCGGTGCGTAGGGAGAGTGGAT
The DNA here is from genome assembly GCA_036229545.1 of Planctomycetota bacterium. Classification (GTDB taxonomy): domain Bacteria; phylum Planctomycetota; class B15-G4; order B15-G4; family B15-G4; genus JAZALG01. Next base: position 422 of record JAZALG010000015.1, read on the forward strand.
TTCATAGGTATGCCAGAGAAGGAAAAAACGCTTCTCCGAATCAGTGAGTTTTTCAATTTCCGGCAGGGCATCACTGATTTGAGCATCGACCCCTGACAAATCTCGAGTGTATGTCTCAAACCCCCGAGCAAACCCATGGGCTGGATTGAGATTCCCCCCATCGGTGAGACCCACCGTGGAAAAACCCGCTGCCTGCAACGTTTCTGCCAGGGTGGGGATGTGGGATTTCAGAGGCTGGATCAGAGGGCCCGCGTCTCCAAACTGCACGTTTTGCACCCCATGGACAGAAGGATAGGTCGAGGTGAACATCGACATATGGCTTGGCGCCGTATGCGGTGCAGGGGCACGCGCGTGAGTAAATATCACCGACTCAGAAGCGAATCGATCAAGTGTCGGGCTGATCCCCTTTGGTCCACCTAAGACACCGACCCCGTCAGCCCGCAACGTATCGAGGCTGATGAGAATCAGGCTTGCCTCGGGGAATCTTTGAAGGTCAACCGCTGTGTCGACGTCTCTTTCATCAGAGCCACAAGCGGGCAAGAGAAATAACACACCCAGGAGCAGAACGACGGACGTGCGAGGAGACACCACGAAGTTAAAGTTCCGTACCTTCGCCATCGAACTGCCCCACAAAAGCCAGCAGGCGATCCTGGAGGAACCCATAGGTTCCATCGAATCGGACCACCAACTGATCGAAGTTCTCTTCATTTAAACCGTGGGCATAGGTCCCCACGGTCTCAAGGAACAAACTTTGATTGTCCTGGGCGAAAGATTCCACCCGAACGTTGAAGATCGCGTCGAGTTCTTCCGAGGCTCCAAAGGTCAGCCTGAGCCCCGCGATAGAGGGTTCCACAGGGAAGGGCGCCATGGTGGCTTCGCTGAACCCGCACAGCCCCTCTTTGACAAACGCCAGGGAGTCGCTTGTGGAGTGAAGATTCACGATGGAACGGACCGTGAACTGCTGTGCGATAAAAGCCTGCCCTGGAAGATAGTTGAGAACGGCCTCACCCAACTCGTTGATCCGAGACTGAAAATCTGACCGCGATGAACCCGTTTGCTCTTCCCGAACCTGAACACGATCTGCCAGAAGGTTCACGCAAGACACGGGCTGCCCCGGAAGACCGATCACATTACTCATCTGAGCCCCCCCTGGAACGACACGGAAATCCCGATAGGAGCAGTGCGTTGTGTCGAAAAGTTCACCATGCAATTTTTGGAGTGCACGAGGGTCGTGCTGGATGGGCTGGTGAATCAATTCGGCCACGAAGGCAATACTGCGAAGGGCATGGCTCATGGAGAGGGATCCTTACTAGACGGGAGGATTATGAGCCTCCTTCACGATCGCTGCAATCCACACCAGGCGTTCCGAGGAGTCGTACAGCAATGGCCGGAATGAGAACAAGGCCCAGGGCCAACAAACACAACACCGCTGTGAGGTGGTCTCGGCTGATGTGCACCATTCCAAAAATGAGGTGAGCAAGCGTCCCACTTCCCGCAGGAATGACCGTCACAAGGTCTAATTCCCGCAGGGACAGAAGATACCCAGCAGCAAAGGACAACCCTAAGGCAGGCCCCAGGGCGGGGGCATCAACGCGTAATCTCCGTGTCCAAACTGAGCGTCCCGCCAAACGGGCAACTTCGCCGGGCACCGGGTTCTGACGCAACATCCATGCTCGAGCTGCAAGAACTCCCAGCGGAAGAAATCGCCCCGCGCCAGCAAGAACCAAAAGCAAGGGCGACAGATAGACCTCTCTCCCCCAGGGAAGAAACTCAAGATTCCAAAGACGGATTTCTCCCACCCCGAACATGACAGCCGGTGAGGCGAGGGGCAGCAGGGCAAGGAGCAAAAGCCACCACTCCCCTCTTCGGCTCAGACGAAGGGAGAGGGCAGCAGTCGCGGTGCCCAAGACGGCAACAATCAGGCCCACGCCAAGGCCAACCTCGACTGACCGCAGTGCCGCCCGACCAACATCCGGGTCCAAGACCGTCGAAAGTGGGTCGGGATGCCCTCGCGCCCAATCTCCCAGGACAGCCAGAGGCACCACCATGAACCCCACCGCCAAAACCGCTCCGAGAGAGCCCGCTGTGCCCAAAGAACGCATCACGCCCCCGCCATCAGACGTCGCCCGATGGTCCGCACGATCTCTTCGCTCAAGCCGCAGCAGTCCAGCCAAGGCGATAAGCCCTGGGGCCATTGCCATCAGAGATACCGCCGCAGCCTGCACGTCCCGATCAGGACGGCCCCACTTCTGTTTGATCTCATTCGAGAGCACCACGAACGGATCACTGCTCGTAAAAGTCAATAAATCCACCACGGCAAAATCAGCCACAGCGAGCAGAAAGACCAAAAGGAGCCCCCCGGTGATCGAAGGGCGAGCCAGGGGGAGTTCAACGCGCCAGAATCCCGCAAATCCGCCCCGCGCCAGTCGCGCAGACTCGAAAGCGGAGCCCCCCTGTGAAAATCCACGCAGCGCAAAGAGAGCGACCAGTGGCCACAAACTCGCAGTCAAAAGGAAGGTCGCCCCCCAAAATCCGGATAGAGGAACGATTCGGCTCCAAGCAATGCCAAGAATCCAGGGCGGGAGGACAAGAGGCAGGGGCAAAAGAAGGGCAAGAAATGTCGTGAGAGCCCCCTGCGTCCGAGCGAGAAGGCGTCCGACAGGAACACCGATGAGCCCCGCACAACACGCCGTGGCCACGCCCAGAGCCATTGTTCGCATCAACAGAATGTGGATCCGCGGATCCTTCAGCACACTGAAAAATGCCATGGGATCCTGAACAACTCCGGAAAGAGCCGCGAGAACGGGAAAAAGTCCCAACAGCAGCAGCGCAATGACGATGAGAGGAGTCATGAGTGAGAGCCTATACTGGCGGTACCCGACATGGGTTGCGAGAAATTGCCATGAAACCCCTCTCGAAACGGTCTTGGATCCTGCTTCTCAGCCTCATGCTGAGCCTCGCCTTTACTGCTCCCGCATGGAATCAGGATGCGCCAACAACGGGGACTGAAGCGGAAGATGACTCCGAGAGCCTTCCCCCTGCCGAACCGCCGCCGCCACTAGATGCACGAAATCGCACCAAGTTAGCTCGAGAACTGCCCAAACTGAGAAACAGCAACCTCGCCAGAAGGATGGAGACAGAAGAAAAGATCATCACCTTTGGAAGAGGCGCTCTCCCCCTTCTCCTAGAGGAAACCAGCACCGACCATCCTGGAAAAGCCGACGGCCTCGTTCGCTGCTTAGCAGAACTGGTTGATGTAAGAGATCGGGATCTTGTCGAAGCCGCACTTGAATCCGAGCAGATCGTCGCGCAACGATTCGGCGCACGAGCAGCGGGAAAACTTTGCCTCCCCTACCTCACCCAACAACTCAAGCCATTGCTTTCCCACGAAACCGATGCCGTCAAGGACGAGGCGGCCCTATCTCTCGTTCGCTGCGGAGAACCTGTCGGCCTTCCTCATCTCGCTCTCCGATGGGGTGATGAAATCGAGGAGAAAATCACAGAGGCTCTCCCCGGCGTTCGGGGCAAGGGAAACCACAGCAGCCTCATCGATCTATTAAAAATCGACCCCATCCGTAACAAGGAGGAACCCGAAGCCGCCGCCATGGAGCGACTCGGGGCGGTGGAAATGCTCGGGCGAATCGGCGACCCCGCTGCTGTCAAAGCACTCGTGAAGGCCCTCGATGACTCGCACAACCGAGTCCAAAAGACGGCAATCAATCACCTCCGTCACATCCTCGAAGGCTCCCCCGCTTTTGAAGGAGCGATCTTTCAGCAATTGCGGGAAGTCACACGCCTGAAAGAAATGGCCCGCAGTGGCACCTACGGCTCAGACCGCTAGATCTTCAGTTCCTTCAAACTCTTCACGACCTTCGTCGCCAAACCATATTCCACCGCCTCATCCGCGGTCAGCCAGAAATCGCGATGGGCATCCTTCAGGATCTGCTTCGACGTCTTCCCGGTCTCCTTCGCAATAATGCCGTTGTACTGAGATCGGAGTTTTTCAATTTCTTCCGCCGTAATCTCGAGATCGCTCGCCGTCCCCTGGCTCTGCGTCGATGGCTGGTGGATCATGAATCGACTGTTCGGCATGACAAAACGTCGCCCGCGCACACCGCCGAGGAAAATAATAATGGCGGCGCTCGCCGCGAGCCCCATGCAAACGGTCGTAATCGGTGCGTCGACAAATCGCATCGCGTCAAAAATCCCAAACCCAGAATCCGCATCACCGCCAGGGCAATTCACAAACATGGTGATGGGAGCTTTCGAATCCTCGCTGTTGAGAAGAAGAAGTTGGGCCGTCACATCGGACATCAAATCTCGATCCACCGGCTTAGCCAGCATGACGATCCTCTGTTCGTGCAAGCCCTTCGCGACAAAATCTCCGCCACCGGGCTTCTGATCAGAATCGTCCTTGTCTTCTCCTAAAGAGAAGCCGCCGGGCAAAACGACGTTTGGGGTCATCATCACTAGGTTTCCTTGATCGGTATCAAAAAACGGGCCTCGTGTGGGAGCAACCTAGCCGATCGAGACTGGCGAAGGAAGCCTCCCACTGATGCGATGCAAGTCACGATCCCTCCCCACCTCCGTCCACGGAGAACTTAATGTCCGCCTCAAAAGTCTCCGGGTCGACAAGTTGCACATCAGCCCCCTCCTCGACTTCCATATCGAGATAGCCCAATTGTCCCATGGCACGACGAAAAGCCTCGTCCATCTCCTCCGGCATCGGACGGACTTCTGCGGATCGAAATCCCTCATCGTGACTCTCAATGGGCTTCATCGCCCCTCGCTCGGCCACCTCGTCAGCCAGGAGAGCTCGATACACCCCGTGTTTCATCTCCTTGTCCGGCGGAATGCCTAAGAGTGCAAGAACCGTCGGCGCCACGTGAAAAACCGTTCCGCGACTGGGCAATCGGCCCGTTTCGAGAAACTCTTCGACGTTTCCTTGGCGGGCAATCCCTGGCCCAGCAGCAATGATCACTCCGGGTGGAGCATCCTGGTGATGCCCTGTAATGAACTTCGCGTTTGGCGTTTGAGTGGAACTCGCGTGAAACCCGTGGTCACTCACAATGATCACCGTCACCCCTTCTCCCACAACCTCCAGAAGCCCTCCCAACATGTTGTCCATCAATCGGTAGTAGTTCGGGACGACCTCGGACAAGGCCCTGTCCCCCTCTGTTGTCGCCACGAGTTCACGCACCGTTTCGACGGACGTCGCAGGAAATAACGATTTCAATTGTTCCGCGACGAGACGGTCGACCTGCGGATTGTCGGGCCACTCGAATACGTCGGGCTCGTAGTACCTCCAAAACCGATGCGCGGAAACGTCTGTCCCACCGAAATAGACCATGTTCAGATCCGCGAGATCGTGACGAAGCACTTCATGGGCCACGGCGTAGTAAGTCTGATCCGCCTGGATCGACCAGAGGGTCTCGGGAATCAGAATCTCCTTTTCCACGATTCCCAGGTGCTGATCTGGAATCACGCCAAAGATTTGTTCCCTAGCAAGAGCCTCGATACGTTCGGCCTGTCCCACCTGCGACACCAAGTCCAGAATCTCATCTGTCCGAGCGGAAGGGTGGACCTGCCCTGGGAGATCCGGCAGGAGTGTCGGCTTCCAGTTGGCGTTGACCAGAGCCCCTGAACTCGAGCCGCTCACCATCAGGCCGCGGATCTCCTCCACGGGCCAGGTCGTCCACCAGCCGAACACCTGGCTCGTCAGGCCGTAGCGATCCGCAATATTCCAAAGGGCTCTACAGGCTCGCCGATCCGAGGTGAACACTCGATTTTGAGAATCCAGAAAGCTCTCAATCCCGTGACGCTTGGGATGTTTCCCTGTCGCAATCGTGTTCCAAATGGCGGGGCTCAGAGTGGGCGTGAACGTGGCCAATCTTCCGAAACTCCCCTCCTCCATCAGCCCTCGCATGTTGGGGCATTCCCCATCATCCATCAGGCTTCGCAAAACGCTCCAATCAAGGCCATCCATTCCAACAAGGAGAATGGGCGCCACAGGATCGGCCTCTCGGGATTCACCGCAGGCCACAACCCCCGCCCAGAGGAGGAGCAAGGCAGCCAAAAGACGTGGGGCTCGGGTTTGATCCATGACGAAATACCACATACGTAGAAAAGTCGGCTCCCGTGGGTGAATCAGCGGGAGAGTGACGAATGCAGGCAGTTTTTCAGCACATACTCTCGGCAAACGATGGTGGCTTTGCGAGGCCATTCCGAGGGTTTCCTCGCTGTAGCCGATAGAATGCCGCCCTTGTCTTAAGGCAGGTTCTTTATGAAAAAAATCTGGTTCGATGGAAAACTCATTCCGGGCGATGAAGCCAAGGTCAGCGTCCTCGCTCACACCCTTCACTACGGAATCGGTGTCTTCGAAGGCATCCGTTCCTACGCGAACGATTCTGGGGAGGGCGCGGTCTTTCGCCTCGACGATCATCTCGCCCGTCTCGAGGCCAGCGCACAGACCTGCTCATTACCATCCCCCTTCACCCGAGATGAAATGGCCAGAGCCTGTCTCGATGTCATCGACGCCAATGATCTTGTGGACGCCTATCTCCGTCCCCTTCTCTGGCAGGACGATGGAGATCTTGCGGGGCTCGGCGCCAACCCCACTGTGCATGTCGCCGTTTCTGCACATTCATGGGGTGCCTACCTTGGCGATGAAGGACTCACACAGGGAATACGGGTCACCCTCTCCGAATACCGTCGATCGTCGGAGGCCAGCGCACTCTCCAGATCAAAAATCTGTGGCCTCTATGCCACCAACGTCCTCGCCAAGCGCGAATCCCTTGCCCAAGGTTTCGATGAGGCTCTTCTCATGGACGATGCTGGGTTTGTGGCGGAGGGATCCGGGGAGAATCTCTTCCTCCTTAAAGGCAGCCAACTCGTGACCCCTCCTGCGAGTGCAGGGATCCTCCCGGGAATCACCAGAGACACAGTTCTGCATCTCGCAAAAGCAATCGAGGGCGTCGACGACATCCGAGAAGAGTCCATCACACCTGACCGACTGCTGGATGCGGACGAAGTCTTCCTGACAGGCACTGCGGCAGAAATCACGCCCGTGCGGGAAGTGGACCACCAACAAATCGGCCAGGGCCAGGCAGGCCCCGTGACCCTGAGCCTCCAAAAAGCGTTCTTCGATCTCGTTCGCGGGCCGATCACATCTCCTTCCAATTGGCAAACCCCCCTTCATCGAGATGCCTCATGAACCCCATCTGGCAAAACCCTGACGCTCTTTTGACGATGGCCGTCGCCCTCGGTGCCCTGATCCTGTTTGTCACCGAAATCGTCACCGTGGATGTCGTCGGCCTCTTGGTCCTCGTCACTCTCATCGCGGGAGGGGTTCTTGAACCCTCAGAAGGGCTGTCGGGCTTCGCATCCGAGGCCCTCGTCACCATTGTCTGCATGTTCATCCTCTCTGCAGGAATGATTCGAGCCGGCGCTCTCGAAGTCCTCACAAGTTCCATGGAGAAAGTCGGAAAGGGAAGTCAAACCCGGATGATCATCGCCCTTTTGGTCACCGTCGCGGTGTCTTCGGCCTTCGTCAACAACACTCCTGTGGCAGTCATCTTTCTCCCGGTCGTGCTCAGCATATCAGCCCGATTGAACCTCGCTCCGAGCAAGCTCCTCATCCCCATGTCCTATGCATCAATTCTTGGAGGAACCTGCACACTCATTGGAACGAGCACCAACCTTCTTGTTTCTGAGGCCGCTCAACAGCACGGGTTTCCAGCCATTGGAATCTTTGAATTCACTATCCCGGGCCTGATCTTCGCCTTCATCGGGTTCCTCTTCCTGGCCCTCTTCGGAAGTCGGCTCCTCCCACAACGGGAGTCCGTCTCCTCCACATTGGCCGCCGGAAAAATTCGAGAATTCGTGACAGAAATCCTCTTCACAGAGGATTCGCCATTCGTCGGAAAGAGTTACCAAGATGTGCTTGGCAAGGCCCCCGGCCTGACGCCTCTCATGGTGACACGAGGCGACGAGATCCACATGGCGCCCTTAGTACGGAGCCCAGCGACTCAGTTCATCCGCGGCGGGGATGTTCTCATGCTCAAGGGCGATCCCGGGTCTATCAACGCCATGCTCGAAAAAGATGGGGTCACTCTTCCCCCTGAATTGGGAGAAGTCATGGCCTCGGGGAAGGGCCGCACCCTCACCATGGTGGAGTTGGTCGTCCAACCCAACAGCCCTCTCATCGGCCGCACGATTGCCGGCGCAGAGTTCAGCAAGAAGTATGGAAATGCCTCTCCCATCGCCATTTTGAGGAGAGACGCGCACATCAGGGAACGCATCACGAACATTCGGCTTCGCCTTGGAGACACCCTTCTCGTTGTCGTTGACGAAGGACGGCTCGAAGATCTGCGAGATACCCCCTCATTCATCATGCTCGAAGGAACGGAAACCCGAGTCGTACGCCGGGATAAGGCCAAGATTGCGACGTCGGTCATGATCGCTGTCATCGTGTTGGCGGCCCTTGGGACCATGCCCATTTCCGTCCTCGCCATGGCCGGCGTGACATGCATGGTTCTCACCGACTGTATCCCCATCCGCCTCGCCTACCGCGCCATCGACATGAGTCTCGTCATCCTTATCGGCGGCATGCTGGCATTGGGGCTTGCGCTCGAGAAGACAGGTCTCGTCCACCTCTTGAGCACAGGCATGGTCGACATTCTGCAGGACTTTGGGCCTCGCGCCGTCCTTGCCGGGATCTACATTCTGGCGGCACTCTTGACCTCATTGGTCAGCAACAATGCCGTCGCTGTGATCCTCACGCCCGTCGCACTCGACATCGGCGTCACCATGGGCCTGAGTCCTTACCCCTTCCTCTTCGCGGTCCTCTTCGGAGCCTCCGCTTGTTTCTCCACGCCCATCGGGTATCAGACGAACCTATTCGTCTACGGCCCTGGTGGATACCGGTTCACGGACTACATTCGCATCGGCCTGCCCCTCACCGTCCTCCTGTTCATTGCCGCCCTCTTCGTCATCCCCTGGTTCTGGCCCCTTGTGGCGATAAACTCGTGACGGAAGACGCCCTCGCCCAACTCGCGGGCATAGATCTGCGCGTCTCGAAAGGGCCCTATGCCCTCGGCTCTTGGAAAACAGAGAGTGCTTCCGAGATCCTTAAAAAACTCTCGACACTGGAACTGGATATGGCCCTGGCCATCGTCGATGAGAAGGAGGTCTCGTGCCTCGTTCCGCAAAAGATCCTGCCAGAACTCCCCCCTCCGGTGATGCTCGAAGAAGACTGGGCCATCGTGACCCTGGACCAGGAAATGGACTGGGGGATGGTCGGTGTCCTGGCCGCCGTGTCGACAGCCCTGGCAAGAGCCAAGATTCCACTTGGCGCGTTCAGTGCCTACAGTCGGGACCATCTCCTGGTGAAACAGGACCAATTGGACCCCTCCATGAAGGTCTTGAAGGAAATCTGTGGAGAAACACGCTTCGAGGATTGACCATCTCAGCAAGCCGTCCTCATTCGAAGCATCGGAAGGGAGAGAGGGATGTCGCACCTATTCCTGAGCGCTGGAGACCCTTCGGGGGATCACCACGCTGCTCGCCTCCTGACCCATCTCCACGATCTTTCCCCAGACCTCACCGTCGAAGGCCTGGGAGGCCCTGCCATGCAAGCGGCAGGATGCGAACTCCACGAAGACCTCGCCTCTCAGTCCATCGTCGGATTTGGCGCGGCGTTCCGCGCTCTCCCCGCCATGCTCGGCTTGTTGAGGAGAGTGGGTGGAATTCTGGACAACCGCCGGCCGGATGCTGTCGTGCTGGTGGATTATCCCGGGTTTAACCTTCTCCTGGCCTCCATGGCGCGGTCACGGGGCATCCCCGTGGTCTACTACGTGGCGCCTCAGTTCTGGGCCTGGGCAACCTGGCGTCTCCGGCGATTTGCTCGTCTCGTCGACGAGGCTCTTGTGATCCTTCCCTTCGAGAAACCGCTCTTCCAAGACATGGGCGTCAAGACCCACTACATCGG
>JAZALG010000016.1:0-10673 GCA_036229545.1 Planctomycetota bacterium
CGCCATGGAAAGCCGGATACTGGCCGGTCAGCATGGAGCCGTGAGAAGGAAGGGTGTAACTGGACGTGGAATACGCTCGGGTAAAGAGCAGGCCCTCGGATGCCAGGCGATCCAAGCGAGGGGACGGTGAAGGGCTCTGCCCATAGGCCCCCAACACATCAGGTCTCAGAGTATCCAGGCTAATGAGAACAACGTTGGGTGGTGCCTCCTTCTGGGGAGTGCGGAGCGTGGGGTGACCGATCACGGTGACGGGCAACTCACCCCCCTCCGCGGTGATCGTGAAGGACAGAGGAAGCGATCCTTCAGGGTGAGCCGGCAAAAGCACCGAGTAGTCACTCCACGCATCTTCCGAACTGCCTTGAGGAGGACGCATCACCTCATCGAAGAGGATCTGCTCTCCCGCTCTCACCTGACACCGGGCCGCACCAACGATCTCAGGGTGGCGTACGGCAAGTCCGAGAGAAAAATCCAAGCGTCGCTCTCGGGGCCAGGGCGGCAACACCCACTCATACCGACAGGGCTCCGCACAGAGAAGGCCCTGGCGCTCATCACGATCCAGACGAACTCGAACGGGCCCGGTCCCTCGGCTCGAAACGACATCCCCCCAGGACGGAGGATCCAGGCGCCACAAACGAGGCATCTCTCCACCTTCTGCAAGGTGCTGCGCCGCCCCATAGCGAGAGACCTGGAGTCCCTGAAAAACGCGTTCCCCCTCATCTTCGGTGAACGGGGAAAGGAGATAGACCGCCACCTCAGAGGTGTGTTCATCGACAGCGAAGGAGACTTCAAGATCACCCCCCTTCCACCCCGGAGCAGCTTGAAGGACGTAACTAGCGTGTCGCCGAGAATCAAAGAGGTTGACCACCTCCTCGGGTGTCATGGTCGAGGCCGCGTCAAAGGGCTGGGACAATTCGACGACGGTGGCGATGGGGACCGCTCCCGTGGGCGGGGACCCTGTGATCTGTCCACGGACTCGAACGGTAAAGGCGTCACCCGGCCGGGCGGGGAGAACCGTCACCACCCCGTAACCATCTTCGTTGGAGAGGCGCAGGCTCCCTCCCGAAGGTTTCCAGGGGCGGTACATGAGGTTTTCCCCTTTTTTGTCAACTCTCCACCAATCGCTTCCACCCCCACCACGGAACAGGGTGCGAAAAATCATTTCCTCAGAGACTTCTGCCTCAAAAAGCGCTTCGACTTGATCCGGCGCCTCGGTCCGCCACAACCGAGAGAGGGGTGGAGGCGGTCCGGCGGCGGATTCTGAATCGCCACATCCAAGAAGGAGGACTCCCAGCAGGCCGGCTCCTCCCAAACCTTGGGTCACCCTGCGACTGAGAACGCGCCGACGAAACACAAGAAGAAATCTCATTTCCTCATCCTACCGATGGAGCGCTCGAATCGTCCGAAGACCGCTGTCGACGTCGTCCAAGAACCATCAGGAGGAGCAGGGTAAGGAGAGATGTCCCTGCGATCCCTGCTCCGATCAGCATCGGTGGAGATGTGTATTCGAGGATGACCTCCATCTCTCGTTTTCCCTTGAGGGGAACCGCCAAAAGAGCGTGATTTGCTGGAATGACCTCAACGGGAGTGCGGTCCACCCAGGCCCTCCAACCCCTGTGAAATGTCTCGGAGACGACAAGGTATCCCGCCTCACCTGTTCCGACAGTGAGTTCAAGAATACCCGGCTGATAACGATCCACCACAACCGAACGCGCCTCGCCTCCCCCTTCTCCCTCCACCGAGGCATCCCCCTTAGAGAGAATGACCGTTTCCCTGGGGCGGAAGTTCGGATCGCTCAAGCGGACCAACCGCGCCTCTTTGTTTTCAATCAACTCGGCAGAGGGCGCAACCCAGGCTCGCGGAAGAACTTCGCTATTTTGCAGGATCACAACATGGCCAACACGGCTGCCTTCCTCCCATCCGGCAACCTCCACCTCCGCATCGGTGATCACCGCCGAGACACCGACCATGTCGATCAGAGGGGACGACAAGCTTTCTTGGCGAGTGAATCCCCCGATGACGGATCCATTGAGGCCGACCCCGGGTTCCACCAAATCCAACAGGTCGATCACCCGTTGAGGAGCCATGGGCGCATAACACTGGAGGTCCTGGAGACCGAACAGGCCAGGGAAATTCGGGCGGAGATAGGGCGGTTCATTTCCCAGGCGCGCCACCCTCAAGGGAACGGGGCTGTCAGGCGACAGGGCAAGAATCTCTGAAGCGACCGCGGGAGGGTTCCAACCACGCCCGGGAAGCGGACCTGTCCCTGTTCGAAGAGACGAAACGGGCTGCACTAATGGCCATGCCGAGAAGAGCAACTCGACCGCGAGAAGCCCCGCGAGCAGGGCGGGAGCCCGACGGGCGAGACTCGTCCACCCCTCCTGACCCCTGTTTCGGCTCGGGCGAAAAATAAAAATCGCAATAACCGCAACCAAAAGTGCGCGTCCGGCCGAATCCGCCGAGGCGTCGGCGGCAGCCTGGAATGTCTCTCTGGGGATCACCTCCAAAACATCAGGGATGCTCATCCCTTCCGGCCCGAGTTGCTGCGCTAATCCAGAGGCCCAGGCATCAACGTCTTCTGAGGTTTGGGCCGGGGGAATCGAAAAGCGAAGGAACAAACACAGGACCGTGGCGATGAGGGCCACCACCCATGCCGTCACCGTCACCGCCAGCCTTCTCGATCGAATCAGATCCACACCCCCCGCAGCGAGGACAGCAAGAGAGAAGGAAGAGAACAGGAGAAGTCGCTTAGGGTTCCCAAAGCGAAACCACGGCAAGACGGTGTAGGCCCACTCCATCAGCAGGGGTGACAGGAGGAGGAGAGGAATCCCCACGGCGATGACAACGTGGACTCGAGTGTGCCACCTGCGACCAAACACGAGCGCAAGGAATGCGAGCAACAAACCGAGGAGACCGATTCCCATCGACGTTTCAGCCCGATTGATCGCCACCGGACGCCCTGCCTGCTCAAGATCGGCAATGGCAAGAGGGTGGGGAATATCCGGGCGGTCCAAGTGCGCTGCGGCGTAATGATCGGGAGAGATCAGATGCCACAGGAGAGGAAACTCCAAACCATCGGCGACAACACTCTCGACTGTCGCACCTCCACGAGCCGACTCTTCCAAAAGGTAGTCCGTGGTCGGAAGAAGTTGAGGCCCGGCAAGGCCAAGCCCCAAGAGAATGGCGAAGAGACTCGCAAGAAGCGGACGACCCCAGGGCAATTTTCTGCGCAGGTGTCTGAGAACCCTGACGCATTCCACGATCGCAGCGAAGGCGACCACCCACAGAGTGATCTGTGGAAAACTCGCCAGGGCGGACATGGCGACAGCCACGGCAGCCATTCCCCGGTAGGCCCATTTTCCCGTGAGGGCTCCCTCTTCCAGCCCCCACAGAACCCACGGAAGCCAAACCGCCGCGCCAACCACGGGAAAAGCGTGCAACCGCGCCGTCACCCAGGCCGACAGGGCAAAGGCCAGGGCTCCTGTGATGGCGGCGGAGGGAGAGCGACCCAGAGATTTCAGATACAAGATGGTCCCCCACCCCGCAATGAGGATGTGCACCACCGCCATGAGGGCCAGCCCCCGATCCCCGAAGAAAAGTGGCAGCCAGGCCGGCGGGTACAACACGCCGTAGTGAATTTGTGCGAGATGAGGCACTCCCATTCCCTGGGAGGGGTCCCACAAGGGCATCACCCCCCTGTCGAAAGCCGCGGCCGTGACAGCCAGGCCAGGAACGAAGAGGTGAAGCACATCGGACATGGTTCTGTTCGGAGCAGGGTGTTCGTAGAGCCGCTCTTCGATCTGACCGGCTCGCCAAGCCGGGAAATCGTCCAGAGACAGGGGAAGGAAGAGACGATCCGGGACCAGAGAAGGGCTTAAGAGCCCCACCGCAACCGCCAAAAGGGCGACAGCAATCGTCAGTGTCCATCGTCGCTTCAGGGGTGTGTCTCCGTCCGAGTTGGATCCTAGGTTCGACTGAAGTGATAAAGTTATCTTCCGGGCCCACAAGGATCTCTCTAGAATCCGCTGAACCTGCACAACGGCCCTTGGGAACAACTGCATGGAAGACGCTGTCTATCAGGAATTCCTTGCACTAGAAGCAAACCATTGGTGGTTCCGCGGTCGGAGGGCTATTTTCACCTCCTTGCTTGATCGTTTTCTCGGTCGAGACAAAGGAGGGGCCCGCAAGATCATGGACCTGGGCTGCGGTGTGGGTGGCATGCTCGGACCTCTGGCCGACTTTGGACAGGTCATTGGCACAGACGTGACCCTGAAGGGCCTTCAGCACTGTGCTCAGAGAAATTTCCCCCGCCTCGTGGCCTGCAATGGCTCGGAAGGCTGCTTTGAAACCGAAAGCCTCGACTGCATCACCGCCTTCGATGCCCTGGAACATATCGAAGACGACGTCGCCGCCATGGCCGAGATCTACCGCATGCTCAAGCCCGGAGGCCTGCTCATCGCCTCGGGTCCGGCCTACCAGTTCCTTTATGCCCAACAAGACCGCATCACCCATCACTTCCGGCGATACACCCTCGGAGAAATGAAGAGGAAAACCCGTTCGGTGGGCTTCGATGTCCTCAAGGCGAGTTACATCAACGTCTTCCTCTTCCCCGTCATCCTCCCCGCCGTGCTGGGCCTCAAAGTCCTGCAAAAAATGCGTCCCACACCCGACGAAAAAGCCGGGAGCAACGTTGGGATTTCCATCCCTCTTTGGATCAACAACTCCCTCGCACACCTTTTCAGTTTCGAAGCCCACCTGCTGCGCATCTTGAGCGCTCCAGCCGGCCATTCTCTGGTGGTCGTCGTCAAAAAGCCTCAAGTCCCCTCACCAGAGGGGTAAAAGCCCCGCTTCGAATGTCCATGATATGCTGGGTCCCCTAAACCCCCGGGGTGTCACCCCAGGGCCTCCCGGAGTCATGCAGTGCGCACCCTCTTCCTCTACAACGAAGTCGAAAGCGTCGGGCTGCAATACCTCTCCACGGCTCTCCGCCAGGCCGGGCATGAAACCGCCTTGGTTCTCGATCCCAAACTCTTCAATTTTTTTCGCCACGAGTACAACAGCCGACTGCTCCGCCGCATCTTTTCGTTCGAGCGGGATGTCATGAATCGGGTTCGGGAGTACGCCCCGGACGTTGTCGGATTCCAGATGCTCACAGCCAACTACGAGTGGTGCTGCAAGTACGCACAACAAATCAAAGAGATGAACCCTTCCACGATCATCGTCGCCGGGGGATATCACGCCACTGCCTCGGCGAAAAACGTCCTCGAGACGGGCCTGGTGGACTACGTCATCCGCGGGGAAGCCGAAGACAGCCTTGTCGAACTCGTCAACAGCATTGAAGAGGGGAAGGCCGATCACTCCATCCAGAATCTTGCCTACCTCGATGCGGACGGACAGTGTGTGGAAAACCCCCTTCGGCCCTACGAAGCGGACCTGGATCGATTCGGTAGGGCGGACGTAGAACTCTTCCGCCAATTGGGCCCCCCTTTCGAGGTGGCCCACATGTCCGAGTGGCACCGCGGCTGCCCGTGGGGCTGCACTTTTTGCGGGAACAACACCTACCGAAAAATGTATTTCGGTGACCGCAAGGACTACATGTACACCAAAGATTTCCTCCGCAGCCGCACCGTTGACGATGTTCTTGCCGAACTTTCCTGGGTCAAGAAGACCTTCAATCCTCCCATCATGCGGGTCAATGACGACGACATCTGCGCGAACCAAGCGTGGCTCGAAGAGTTGGCCGAGAAGATGACCGAGAAAGAGCGCATCCCCTTTAAGGCCTTCGCCATCCCGAACAACCTCAATGAAACAACAGTTCCCCTCCTCAAGAAGGTGGGGTGCCAGCAGATTCAGATGGGAGTGCAATCCCTCAATCCAGAGATCCGAAAGTTGATCGGTCGCCCCAACAGCGACAAACAAATTGCCCAAGCCATCGACCTGTGTAAACAGCACGGCATCGGCCTGTACGTCGACCAGATCTTCGGCCTCCCCGGTGAGACGGAAGCGGACTGCGCCAAGATCGAGTCGTTCTATGCCGAGCATCCTCCAGACGTCGTCTCGATCTACTGGCTCGATATCTGGGCCGGAGCGGACATCCTCCAACAGGCCGTGGACGCCGGCACGATCACCCAAGAAACCGCTGATTTCATCTCGCGTCAGTCCGGCACGGAACCCGAGTACGGGTGCATCTCCACCGAGCGCCAATGGACGACCGACTTTGCCCGCCCCTACGCCCGGCGCATAGAAATCCGCAATCACTTCGGCCCCAGGACCGCCCGTTTCCTCATTGCGACAGGCCTTTGGCATGTCGTCGACCGCCTGTATCTCAGCCGCTGGATACGCTTCTTCAACGCCATTCGCTATGGGTTCGCCCCCGAGAAGGGGTTCCCCCCCGCGAAGAAGGGCTACGACATCTCCTGGGCTCGTTTCCCGAGATTCGTCTTCCACTTCATGGGACTGCGCATTCGATCCTGGTTCAGCCTCAAGACTCAACTGCCCTTGATCATTCGGCCCCCCATCGAGGCGACCGCGGAAAAAGACGGAAAAGAATCTGCTGCGCAGGCGCACCCTGATAAGGAACCCGCTCCGGCGATGGGGTCGTTGGCCTAGACCGTCGCCGGCGGGAGACGACCGAGGAGATCGCGATAAAGGCCGTTGGCCTCGGCCACAAAGGCGGAACACACTTCGTCCTGCCGCCGTATGTCGTCAAGACTGCCGCCCCGGGCAGTTTGAAGAGCCGTCACATGGTCTGCAGCGGCGCGAGAGGCCGTCTCGACACGGCCGACACCTTCTCGCGCTTCGGTGCTTCCCTCTGGGTCAAGCCGAAGAGCCATATGCTGCCCTTCACCCGTCACATCGCGCACATAGACGCGAACACATCCCCCGAGTCCCTCGTCAACTAAGAAGGCCGATCCCCACTGATGGAACGGTTCTTCAGCCTCAAGGACGCCATACCAATCGCCCTCTGAAATCGGGCACCCCTCCCCGGGGGCCAATCGCTCATGCTGAGCCGGTCCCTTCATACCCACCATCATGACACCCCATGCACTGCCGGCACAATGATTCTGTGCTAGGCGGGAAGAACAGCGCCCTCGTGGAGTTTCGTCTGTCCCCCGGTCGTCAGAGCAAACTGAAAACCCGGCTGGAGCGCCATCGCACCCACCCGGCCATGCACATCCACCGCGAGGAAAGCCACCTGAACGTCCTTCTTCTTTTCGGTTGAAGATCGCCGATCAAGGGTTTCTCGAATGCGCGAGAGGACCTCCACGATCGCCGCAGCGGGATTCTCCCCCTGCCGCATCAGTTCCACGACGGCAAAGGAACCGCAGCTGCGGATCACTTCTTCTCCCACCCCCGTCGACACGGCGGCTCCCGCCCGATCATCGCAGTAGCCTCCGGCTCCGATCAGAGGACTGTCCCCTACCCTGCCGGGAAGTTTCCAGGCCAAGCCCGAGGTCGTCACAGCCATGGCCAAGCGCCCCTCATGCCGCACCATCATCCCGATGGTGTCGTGATCTTCTCCGGGGGCGGGATCGGGAGAGTTGCGCGATTGCTCCCACGGCTCTACCGCCTCATCGGATCGGGTCTGCTCGGCCTTCCAGAGTTTCCACCGTTCAGCGATCTCATCCGTGAGAAGATCTTCGACTGGGAATCCTTCCTTCACGGCGAAGTCGTGGGCACCCTGGCCCACCAGAAGGACATGAGGCGTCGATTCCATCACTCGGCGGGCCACGGAAACCGGATGTCGGATACCCTCCAGCCCTCCCACCCCTCCGCAGGCCAAGTTGTCACCCCGCATCACGGCGGCGTCGAGTTGGACCTTCCCTTCTGCGTTCGGAAGCCCCCCGTATCCCACGCTCGTCACCTTCGGGTCCCCTTCCACCAGCCGGACCCCGGCCTCGCAGGCATCCAGCGGATCGCCCTGTCCCTTGGAGAACTGCTCCAGGGCGGCCCCATTCGCAGCCACTCCAAAATTCCAGGTTGAGACAATCAGCGGACCCGACTCTCCGTCCGTCTCGATCAGTGAGGCATCATCACTCGAAGCCGCACGAGGCGTATGACCTGAGCCTCCCCCACCTGAAGCACAGGCGGCAGCACTCATCACGGCAGCCCCTGCTCCCAGGGTTCCTAGAAATTCACGGCGGCTCTGGCCGCTGCGAAAGGAAAGGACACTCCGTTCTGTCATGGAAACTCCAAAATCAAGGAGACGAAGAGAGATAGGCCGACAACTCGGCCACGAGGTTGCCACAGTCGTCGCTCCGATCCATCTGCTGCCCCGGATCATTCAACAAAAGGTGGATTTCTGACGACCCGTCCT
Source organism: Planctomycetota bacterium (assembly GCA_036229545.1). GTDB lineage: Bacteria > Planctomycetota > B15-G4 > B15-G4 > B15-G4 > JAZALG01. The sequence continues at coordinate 8,315 of JAZALG010000016.1, forward strand.
GATGCACCGTCAAACGCCAACCGCCCTTCCGGACGACACGATCGTGGATCCGCTGCCCGTCGGGACCCACTCGTCGACTCGGGTGGTCCCACACCAGCACCTCGTGGGGAGAGGGAGCGTCGCCCGCAAGAGTCGCCGCCACGTCCACCCCGTCGAGATCGGGGGGCTCCTGCCCGGCGGCGACTAAGAAGGTCGCGGTAAGATCCATCGCGGTGACGGCCTCGTCGCAAACCGCACCAGCGGGAAACCGATCCGGCCAACGCACCACGCAGGGGACCCGAAGCCCCCCCTCGTCCAGGGTGTCCTTGCCCCCCTTCCAAGGCCCAGCGCTTCCCCAGGGGGCCAGGGGCCCGTTGTCGGAAAGCACAACCACCAGAGTGTCTTGTCTCAGGTCAAGCCGATCGATTGCATCGAGAACATGGCCCAGGCCCTCATCGAACGCCGCCGTGGCCGCGAGAAAATCCCGGCGTTCGGGAGACAGATCGACCCCGTCGAAGAGACTTTTGAAGCGAGAAGGAGAGGGGATCGTGCTTCGGTCGTCGGACAGGTGCGGCGCGTTGTAGGACAGCATCAAGAACCAAGCCTGATCCCGATGGTCTTCCACGAACTCGACCGCGGCCTCGGTAAACAGTTCCGTGGAGTAGACGCCATCTCGGGTGATGGGGTCGGCCCCATCCCACAGGTCAGGTGTTCCACGGTAGCGGTGCTGGAAGTATCCGCTCGACGCCGAGAGCATCCCAAAGAAACGATCAAATCCACGAGCAAGGGGACGGCGATCCTCCGACAAACCGAGATGCCACTTGCCGACCAATCCCGTGGCATACCCTGCTCCGCCCAGCCACTCGGAGAGAAGGGGCAAGGAGGGATCAAGGCCTTCATCCGGATTCCCCTGCACCAGGGCCTGGAGCAGGCCGTGACGCTTCGGAGCCAGCCCCGAGAGGAGACTCGCACGAGAAGGGCTGCACATGGGAGAGGCCACCGTGAAATCGGTCAGGCGCACTCCCTCGTTCGCGAAAGCGTCGAGCCTGGGAGTCCTCGCGTCAGGGCTCCCGTAGCAACCCACATCTCCCCAGCCCAGATCATCCGCCACGATGAGGAGCAGGTTGGGGGCGACACCTCGAGAAAGGGGAGCGACCTTTGGTCCACAGCCCCAGACGCTCACCAGAGCGAGGGCAACGACAAAAGGGATCACGACACGGTGGCGCACAACAAGGAGTATTCCGACAGTTCCTGACCAGCGCAACTCTACGGAAGCGCGACCCCTCTGCTCATAGTGACTGCAGCTGTCCCGAGATCCCATTGGTGGCCGAAAAACCATCGGGGCCGGTGTCATCCAAAATCCACTGCTGGAAATACAGGATGAAACCGAGGGGAACCTTGGCGGGCCAAAGACCGGACAAAGACAGGTTTCCAGAGGGGGGAACAACGAGAGCCTGCAAGATGACATCGGGCTGAGGAACCAGCCCCCCTCCCTTGAAGGGGACATCGAGAGCCACGTCTCCCACGACAAGCATGGTGAAGGCCCCTGGCTTGGCTCCGAACAGATCGATGGAGAGGGTGCCGCCCGGTGCCATCAGGCCGACGCCCTCGAGGAGGGGAAGGCCGGCAGATCCGGCCACCCCGCCGTGAAGTTCAATCCAGGACATCTGACATTCGTCGGGAATGCCGTTGAGATCGGCATCACCGCTCTTGCCGCTCGCGATATCGAGCAGATCGGAAACTCCGTTGCCATTGCAGTCTTCCACAGGAAAGAGTTCGTTCTTCCACCAGGCAATCGCATCATCGGCGAGGGAAGCGGAAACCACATCGTGATCGCCGTCTTTGTCTGGATCGAAGACAACTAGGCAGCCCGGTTCCCTCATGGAGGTTGCAATGATCTGAGGATGAGAAGAAATGGCACCTCCGATATTCTCAAACCAGGCGATGGTGTCATCACCCACCGAGGCTCCCATCACGTCCAAATCACCGTCCCAGTCCAAATCAGCCGCTCTGACAGCACAGGCGCCATCCGCCGACGAGGTGATGATCTGAGGAAGACCGAAAATCCCTCCGCCGAGGTTTTCCTGCCAAGCGATGGAGTCATCACCGTAAGAGGCCGACAGGATGTCAGGATCTCCGTCACCGTCTAAATCAGGAGTCTGCACGCAGAAGGGATCCGCCGACGTGGACGAGAGAACATGGGCCGTAAAAGAGCCACTCCCCGAATTTTCATACCACGAGATCGTGTCATCACCCAGAGAGGTCGACAGGAGATCCACATCCCCGTCCCCATCGAGATCCTCACCGTGAACGTCTCGAGCGCCGAGTGCCGCCGATGTGATCACCTGCTGGGGACCAAAGTTCGTCACGAACAGGCCGC
>JAZALG010000017.1:0-16518 GCA_036229545.1 Planctomycetota bacterium
GTCACCCCCTTCCCGATTTCCCTCTTGAAATCGGACAACTCAATGTCGCAAAAACCGACACTGGATGGGTTCAAACAGGCTTAAAATGCCGAAAGACGGCCTTCTGCATTGAATCGACAGGAACCCATATGTCATCGGGCCCTTCTTGAGAGATGGAAAGGGTCTCTGCAACACGATTGAAAAGCCAGTCAAGCCCCTCCCCCGTTTGCCCAGAAACAGAGCGAATCTGCAACTCCCCAACTCGCTGGTCTCCCTTCCCAAGCAAGGCAATGACGGGGACTTCTCCCACCGACCAGGGGGGGTCATTTGAATCAGTCATGAGATGAACAACGAGATCGACCGGCAAATCCACTTCCTTCTTCTGCTGATCAGAAAAGACCATGCCCGCTGTGTCTTCCCAAACCACCGGCAAGCCACGAAGAAGGCCAAGAGCCCTGACGCTGTCCCTCGTCGTCCCGCTGTGCGGCGAAGCCAGGGCACGATCCGAACCCAATAATGCATTGAAGAGACTGCTCTTCCCGGCATTGGGCTGACCAACAATGCGGATCACGGGAGGCTCCAAAAATCTCTTGGCCGTCTCTTCCAGAGAAAAAACCCTCTCAAGTTTCCAATCCAAAGCCGCACTCTCTTGCTCCTCTCCCGCGAGCACTCCTTGCACTTCTCGAGCGAGGTCGGCAAGAGGGCCGTTTCGAGCGGACGCCCATGCACGCACCTGCCGCATACATCGAAGTTCTGGGAGGGGCACTGAGAGCAGGTCCTCTTTCCAAGAAAGATCGGTGAGAGAGTCCGTGATGCCTCTCACAACCCCTGGGCCTCCATGAACGTGTACCTCTGCGCCCCCCTCGATTCCCACCGCCACAACATCATCGAGCACACCATGCCTGTCAGCGAGTTGAGCATGCACGACATGGCCGACGCCTGGCCACCGCAGAGTCACCTCTCTCTCTCTTTGAAGAAGCAGGGGTACAGGATCTCCCTGCAAGAGAACAACCGCCACCGCCCCGACGCCGGGGGGAGTCAGGATTCGATAGGTTCCCACGTTCGGATCGCCCATTCTCGAATACCGTAATGGATGAGATGTGGATTGACCTCAATCCCAGCATGGTGACTTGCTTTCGCCCAAGATGCCCCCCAACCACCCGTCGAGACAATCTTGGGCTCGGGATCCCCCAACTGTTCCTTTGCAATCTCTACAAGGTAATCCACGCCCCCCACCATCAATCCCCAAACGCCTGATTCGATCGCAGGCACCGTTGTCACTCCAGGCTTCACAGGCACAGCGCTAGGTGGCACATGTGGAAGGGAATCCGCGCCTCGGGAGAGCCCCTCCGCAGCAATGTTGGGGCCCGGCGCAATAAAACCACCCTGATACACTCCCTCATGACTGACGAGATCCACCGTTACCGCAGTCCCAAGGTCAACACAAACAGCGGGCCCAGGCAGGACTGCCGTTACAAGAGCGATACGGTCTGCTCCAGCCGTCTCGGCCAAATCCGAATCAACCGTTGGCACACAACATTGTGTCAACGCTCTGGCAGAAGATATGGCGGAGGGCGGGAGGTGAGCCAAAAAAGCATCCGACCCTGCGGTTGAAACAGACACAAACGCCATCGGACCATGACAAGACGCTGCCGCCTCTGCCGGCTCACCAAAGACCTTCACGGTCACTTTGTCCTCGCACCAGTGACCCACTCCCACGGTGCTATTCCCGATATCCACGGTGTGGAATCCATCGGGCAGGCTGGTCACGATCCAGACTTCTCCACGTAGTAGGTCATCGTCTGATCCCGCCCAGCTCGTTGGTAAATAACCGTGTAAGACCCCAACTCAGAGTTCGCTTTAAACCAATTTGTCGCTGCCGCCATCGACGGCATGGGGATGCCGTTCACCGAAATAATGCGGTCTCCCGTTCTTACCCCCAAGCGATAGACAACGGACTCTTCTTCCACATTTGCCACTTCTAACTGAGTCCGCCCGCCCTCCTCGGGTAAAAAAGTTCGCACTGAAACCTTGCTCAGAATGGATGGCCCGCTGCCGCCCTTCCGGATCTGTTCCACGTCCTGACTGCCCACCAACCAGGTGCCCGGCGTTTTCTCTTGGCTCACCTTAGGCCAAGACGAAATATCGCGCGTAGGGTCTTCTGCATCGGGCAAATGAAAGTCCTCATGGATCACTCCGTCGCCCTTGACCCCCAGGGCGGGATTGAGAGCCACTTCTTCTCCTCCCCACATGAACACCACCTGCTGCGGTTTAATCTCCACGACCCTGCCCTCATATCGTCCGCTTCCATAGGGTGGGTTAAGCAGCGCTCCTTCACTCAAGTGCAACCGAAGTTCCTTTGTTCCAGAGGAGACCAGCGCTGTTTCCTTGTAGGTCACCGCTGCAAAGCGAGCCAGAGGATCAGGACTCCACACAATGAGCTCTATATCAACCACATCCTGAAGCGCCTCGATTGGAGGCTCAACAGAATCAACGATCTCGGCAAGATCTTCTTCGGGAGGCGGGGGCGAAGGGTCCTCACCGTTCACTAACGCTTCCCACATGCTGGCCTGGAGAGAGTCCTCATAAAAAGAACGGGCATCTCCGTCACGTTCTTCAATACGTGAGTTCAACGCCGCCGCAAACCAATCATGGCCCAGAGGGCGATAGTCTCCGGCCTGTTTCTTCTCGTAGACATCCCAAAACTTCAGACCAGCTGCAACTGACACCGCGAGACAGAACAGCCAGATCAAAGTCTTGATACTGCGAATATTGAAACGGATTTGCATGGAATGTCAGGCCTCACCTATCCATGAAAGAGTGCCCCCAAAGCGGGACGATTGCAACGAGCCTTGGACGGTCTCTTCCCTTCATCCCTTCCCAAATTGATGAGGGGGGAGCCTTCTGGGGCGAGATTCAGCCACGGGAGACACTTCCACGACCAATTCGGCCAATCGATGAAGAATCGGACCAACCCCCTCACCCAAAAACGACGACAGGGGGAAAACCTCTGAGCCAGAGGCTTCTTCCAAGGCCATCACCACGCCCGCAGGGTCATCCGATAGATCCTTACGGGAGGCGGCCAAAACCACGGGTTTCTTCTCGAGCCCCAGGCCAGCCAGACTGAGTTCATCACACACGGTATGCCAGGACGCAACAGCCTCTTCCGGGCCCATCGAAGCGTCGATGAGGTGGAGAAGAACTCGCGTCCTTGAGATATGTCGAAGAAATCGGTCACCCAACCCCACACCCACATGGGCCCCTTCAATCAAACCAGGAATGTCCGCGACCACAAGTCCACGATCTTCAAGGTCAACCGTCCCCAACATCGGCTCGCGAGTCGTGAAAGGATAATCTGCCACCTTCGGTCGGGCCGCAGACACCTTTCTCAAGAAGGTCGACTTACCGGCATTCGGCAAACCGACAAGCCCGACATCCGCGACTAGGCGAAGTTCGAGGCGGAGGCGCCGAGCTTCCCCTGACCGGCCTTCCGTCGCCTTGCGAGGAGCTTGGTTGGATGCGTGGGCAAACCGGCGGTTGCCCTTTCCGCCACCGCCTCCCTTTGCCACAACGCAGGAAATCTCTTCCGTGTCCATATCCCGAAGAACGTGATCTCGATCAGCATCCCGAATGATGGTTCCCACGGGCACTTCGATCACCACTCCCGCACCATTTGCACCGTGTCGATTACCCCCCTGCCCCGACACCCCGTTCTCAGCTTGATAACGGCGATCTGAACGAATGCTCGCGAGAGTATTTCGGTGGATGGTGCTCAACACCGTGACATCACCGCCACGCCCCCCGTCCCCGCCATCAGGCCCTCCTCGAGGTATGAACTTCTCCCTCCGGAAAGACACCACGCCGTCACCGCCATGACCCGAGGAGACTGTAATTTCCACTTCGTCGATGAACACGGGCTGTTCCTCCGCCCGGAATGCGATTCAACCGAGGACTAACCCTCGATACTGTCTATATGGACCCGACGACCGGAGCCGAATCGGACGATACCATCAGTCCTTGCAAACAGGGTGAAGTCATTTCCTTGGCCGACATTGAAGCCTGGTCGAAACCGGTTACCAACCTGACGAACGATAATCGTTCCCGCTGTCACGGTCTCCCCTCCATACCGTTTAACCCCACGATGCTGAGGGTTGCTGTCTCGGCCATTCCTCGATGATCCCTGTCCCTTCTTATGTGCCATCGGACCTGTTCCTTATCCAGAGATCTGAGAGACAACGAGATGCGTGTACGGCTGACGATGACCCACGCGCCTTCGGTGGTCCTTCCGACGCCTGAACTTCTCAACGTAGATCTTTTCGCCCTTCTTATGCGCTGTCACTTGAGCCTTCACGGAGGCTCCTTCCACAAAGGGAGTACCCACCTGATCTCCAAGAAGTAAGACCTTATCGAAGGTCACTTCACTTCCCACCTCAAGCCCCGACATGAAGTCCACACGGAGAGCATCACCGTCCTGGACGGTGTATTGTCGACCGCGATCATTGATGATGGCATGCACGAGAACCGACCTTTGTACGATGGAATTCTGAACCAGGAGGGTGCCCAAGGGTAGGGATCAGCAGAGCAGGGTCAAGTGCAAGGTCGTTCTACCCTTCTCCACTCTAGGCACGTCGATGGTCCATATCGTCTGGGAGAGTCACCATGGCACGGATTTCGCAGTCTTCATAAGAACGCCTGTGATCGGCACGGATGAAGATCACCTTTCCAGACTCTTCCTCTATTGCGGCAATGGCCTGTTTCTCTTGATTCAGAACCGCTTCCGCGACTTCGGGCCTCACCGTCACCGCGAGAACACCTCCTGGGCGCCAAATGTTGTCCCGGATTTCACGCAAGACCGTCAAACGAGACGTCTCATCAGACGGGATGAATCCTGTTCCGGTGCAATAAGGACAGTGTTGATGGACCGAACGCTTGAGACTCGGCCGCACCCGTTGTCGTGTCATTTCGAGAATTCCGAAAGGAGAAAAGCGTGCCACCTTGATCCTTGCTCGATCTCGGCGAAGGCAATCCTTGAAGAGCCGCTCGAGTTTCTTGCGGCGCTTCTCGTCGCGCATATCAATGAAATCGATGACCAGCACACCGCCTATATCTCTGAGACGAATTTGACGGGCAATCTCCTCGGCAGCCTCGCAGTTCACCTGAAAACCCGTGTCCTCGATGGTTCCACCGGGCGGCGGCTTGTACCTTCCTGAGTTCACATCGATGGCGACTAAAGCCTCTGTCTGTTCGATGTGGATTGAGATACCGGACTTCAACTGAACTACGCTGTCCAGCAAACTCACAATCTCATCTTCGATCCCGTTCTGTGTAAAAAGCGGCCGTTGCTCGCTGTGTTCATGAACATTGTCCACGGCTTCAGGCATGATTTCACCGATGAAGTCGCGGGCACTTTTTGCCGTCACAGGATCATCCACCACGATGTCTCCCTCACCGTCGTACAGATCTCGAAGAGCTCGAGTCACCAAATCGTTCTCTTGGTGAAGGAGTACGGGAGCCTCGTTGTTCTTTGCTCGGACTTTCATTTGTTCCCACAGTCGGAGGAGGTAATCCAAGTCCCTCTGGAGTTCCTCTTGTGAGCAATGAGAGCCGGCAGTACGCACGATAAAACCAACGCTGGGAGGCGCCTTGAGGTCCCCTACCATCTTCTTGAGGCGTGTCCGCGCAGGGCCGTCGTCAACCTTGCGAGAAACCCCCCTCTTCTTCATCCCTGGCATCAGCACGATGAAACGCCCTGGGAGAGACAGGTACGTTGTTAAAGCCGGGCCCTTCGTTCCGATCCCGTCCTTAGTGACCTGGACAACGATTTCCTGGCCCTTTTGGAGTATCTCTTCGATCGGTTTGAGTGGCTCTCTCTTTCGCTCCCGCCCACCACGCCTCCCCCGTCGACGACTTGGGCGCCCACCCCTTGAGACCTTCTTATCCGGTGGACTTGAAGTGTCCACCCCACTCTCTTCGCCAGCATCCTCTTCAGAAGCCGCTTCTGCAGAATCCTCCGTCTCATCCACATGATCATCGTCTTCATCGGATTCTGGGTCTTCATCCTCAGCTTCCAGACGCTTCGCGAGAGCGACAGCAGGAGCATTGCTTGCTGACCAGTGGTCATCCGAAGAAGCCTCAAGATCCCCCGCCCCCGGATTCTCGGACACGGTGCCTCCCTCCGATCCCTCGACGATGGCGCTGGGTACATCACCGTCATCTGCTGAATCGCTGTGAGGCTCCTCAGCCCCTTCGTCTTCCTGAGGTTTATCAGATTGATCGGAGTCCTCCGCCTCAATCAATTCCGGTTCGTGGTTCTCGTCGTGATCACCGGTCTCGATGTCGCCGTGATCCTCCTCATCATCCACGTCCACCACATCCTCTTCTGCAGCAACTTTGCCTGCCTCCTGAAGAGGCTGCATGAACTCTGCTGCCTCCGGGCCAACAAACGAGACTGCAAGATCCGTGACGTGAAGGAACCCCTGTCGAGAATGGCCGAACTCGACAAAAGCTGCGCCGATTGATTTTTCGACGTTGGAAACCCTGGCTTGATAAATATTCCCCAGGGTGCTTCCGAGAGACTGCCTCTCGAGGTAATACTCCTCGAGACGACCATTTTCGACTACCGCAATGCGACGTTCATTCGCTTCTCGTGCATTGATAAGTAGCGTGCGTTTGACTGATTGCCCGCCCTTTCGGCGGGGACTTCGATGGCGTCGTGCCAAGAGTTTTCTCCGTGACGACGCGCTGGGGTAAGAACTTTTGTGATCGGCCCAAAGACCGGAAGGTTGTGCCCTTCTTTTTCTACCAGTTGTTCCAAGGCAACTAAGACGAATCTTGGCCTGGAAGGAACACCAGCGGAAACACGCAACTCCAGGATCAAGCTGTCATCCTCGATCCACCCCCCGACAAGGGGGGAACGAGCATCGACCGTTTGGTCTGGGTGTCGCGTATCGGGTACTGGGTACTGATCACGTTTCATGAGTTCGTTCAGCGCGTCTAGAACAGATCCCGGACTATCGACGATGCGAGCACGCCAAGTCACCACTCCCTCCACTGGAGGGAAGGTCCCTCGACGTACATCGACAAGACGCACAATATCCGGCAGCACAGCAGCGAGCCGAGATTGCACCTCTGTCAGTTCGAGATCTTCAATGAGCGAAAAAGAGACCCACTCTCCTTCAGATGCCATCGCTACTGGCAGTGCGTCCTGATAGGAGATCTTGAATCTCGGGTTAAATCCTTGTGTCCACTTGACTGGCAGGCCGCTACGTCTCAACAACCGATCGACAAGCCGACCAAAATCCAGATGCGCCATAAACCGGGCATCACCATCCTTCGTCAGACAACAACAAAAAGGAAAACTGCTCGGGGCATCTTGCATCAAGGGACTTTTACTCCGAAAGCCCGTTCACTAATCCTGGCCATACGCACTCTGTTGCCATGCGAACCGGACTACTCTGGCGGAAAGCCTACAGCGACAGGGCGTCTAAGCCAATCCATCAGTCTTCCACAAACCCGCCTCGGACCAGAACCACTAAAGCATCCAAGGCCTCTTTTGCCTGCGATCCAGAGGCCTCAATCGTGATTTCACTCCCCTGAGAAGCCTCCAAAGACATCATGGAAAAGACTGACAATCCGTCGGCGACGGTGCCCTCCGGGCCCGTCACGACAATCTCGGCATCAAACGAAGAAGCCTTCTTCACAAAGAGACTCATGGGACGAGCATGCAGTCCCTCCTTGTTTACGAGCCGCACCGTCGCCCGTTCGCTGGCAGACAAACCCTGTCGCTACTCTGCCCTCTCGCGGAGGACATCAAAGATCTCTTCCTCGGAGCGAGCCTGGCGAACAAAACTGGAAAAATCTGCCTCCCGAGCGAGGGTAGAAACCCAGCGAAGGAACGCGAGATGCTCTTCGGGGCATTTATCCGGAGAGATCAACATCACAAAGACATGGACGGGCTCTCCGTCAACTGCCTGAAAATCTACCCCCTCCACAGAGCGGGCAAGGATGCCCGCGTGACGACGCAACCCGGAAATCTTGGCGTGGGGAATCGCCATCCCACGCCCCACCCCGGTGCTCCCACGAGCCTCCCTCTCCAGGAGAGATTCCAGAGCCTGTGACTTCCTTCCTTTGGGAAGAATCCCACCTTTCACAGCAACGGTGAGCAGTTCGGTCAAGATGTCCTTCTTCGTTCGCCCCTGAATATCTGTGATGACCGCTTCCGGGGAGAAGAACTCAAGACATGTCGCCGGCATCTCCATCGTTTTAGTGATGACCCTTTCCTCGATGGTGATCTCTCAGGCGCTCCTTTGCCTTCACGATCTGACGCTCAAGTTTACCCACAACAATATCGATCGACGTCATGACTGAATCGTGTGTTGCGTGTCCCACGAAATGAAGTTGCGGTACGGCCGAGACAATGATCTCTGTCGTGTGCTGATCGTTCTCACGGTCCAGAACAATCTCGATGTTCTGCACACCATCAAAAAAACGAGACAGTTTCTCAACTTTTTCGACTGCGTATTCCCTCACCGTCGCAGGGTGCTGCTCATGCCGATCCGTAACCGTGATGCGATGCGTCATACGACGACTCTTGACAGACAATGCAAGCCCTGTGGGTTGGGTTCCAGCACAAGGGGCTCCATTCACACCACCTAGGGTAACACCCCGCCCCGGCCACTTCTCGAAGTGGGATAGCAAACTCGCCAGAGAAACAGCCCCCGTGAAGGCAACGCCGGCGAACGGTTGGCTGAGGTTTGTGTGGCAAGTCGGTCCGGGATGGCATCTACCGCGACTGCCCCACGTCCGACGTCGACGAGGAGTCCTGACATGAGACGTACCATGCCGTAGAGAAATCCATCTGCTGTGACAAAAATGCGCAGCCCCCTGGGAACTCGAAGAACACGAACGGACATCACCGTTCTCACAGTTCCTCGGTCATCATCCATGACCTTGCTGAGGGCTGAAAAATCGCGCCTCCCCACTAACTGTGCGGCAGCTCCTCGCATCGCTTCAACATCAAGATCTCCATGGACGACATGGAAGAAGCCCTGCCTCCAAGGCTGTTCAGGAGCCTCACCGCCTGACTCTTCGCCGGCCCGTCCCCCGAGATGCAATTGATAAAAGTACGTCTTGTGCACGCTCTCAGCGAGAGCGTGAAAGTCCGGTGCGACATCGTGAATTTGTTGTACTCGAATCGCAGGTGGCAAATGAGCATTGAGCGCTGCCCGCAAACGGGGAGAGGGCAAATTCTTGGGGTCATCAAAATGCGCAACTTGACCGATGGCATGAACACCCGCATCGGTACGGCCACTTCCAATGACCCTGACGTCCACGCCCACGATTTTACGAAACGCAGACTCCAGTTCTCCCTGGACTGTGTCTCCCTCCGATTGGACCTGCCAACCGCGAAACATCGTGCCGTCGTAGGCCACCGTCAGTGCTCTCCGGCACACAGTCGCTGGTACATTCACGTTGAAGATCCGTAGTTCTTCCGTTGCCGAGAACTTCCAAGCCCCATCTTCTCCCGGTATTTCGTGACCGTACGCCGAGCGACATCCAGTTGATAGCCCTTGGCCAACAGCCCACGGATGGCCTCATCCGAAAGGGGACGCCGCTTATCTTCTCTGTCGATGATGGTTCGCACGAGCTGTTGCACTCCGTGCCGTGAAGCCGCCTCTTCAACGCTGGAGCCATGGCGCGTCACTTCACCACTAAAAAATGACTTCAACGAAACAATGCCGGCAGGAGTTTGCATGTACTTTCCGCTGAGAGTGCGACTTACCGTCGAAACGTGAAGGCCCAACGCATCTGCAACTTCCTGCATGCGAAGCGGAAGAAGCGCGGCAGGCCCTCGCAGCATTGCTTCGCTCTGCCGGTCCAAAAGTTCACTCGCGACTCTGTGAAGGGTGTTCTTCCGTCCCTCTACCGCTTCGATCAGGCTCCGCGCTGACTCGATTTTGCTCCGAATATGTGAGCGAAGTTCCTGGTCCAGCGTCAGGTCCTTGCTCATGCGCAGTTGTTCTGCCGAAATGGTCAAATCGGGAATCCAGTCATTCTCCATCCGCAGTTGAAAATCATCCCCGACCTGCTCGACCACAACATCTGGGCGCACAACCGGATTTTCACGCCCACCAAACCGTCGACCCGGAATCGGGTCGAGGCTCCGAATGACATCCCTGGCAGCGAGTATCCGATCTGTCGTCACGCCAGTTGTTTTTGCCATCTGGGGAATGCGGTTGTGCGCAAGATCATCCATATGCTCCCGTATCAGCAACGAGACGAGTTCTGATTCAGAATGCTCCGCACTCAATTGGAGGAGGAGGCACTCGGGAATGTCCCTCGCCCCCACTCCAGAAGGATCGAGGCCCTGCACGACTTCGAGAGCTTGCAAACGCTCATCGAGACTCGCCTGCGGTACAACATCAACAGCCATCTCATCGAGATCGAAGGACTTCGAGAAATAACCTCGGTCATCCAAGTGCTCCAGCAGTGCATCGACCACAGCCCGGACTCGATCGTCCAAATCCGCCAACCCCAACTGTCCTCGAAGATGTTCAACAAGAGAGATTGGTGCTGCCTCGGTCCTCAACACGACCTCCATTGCTGAAGGGCCATCTCTCGCAGATGGAGAAGACCAATTGTCAGCATCCTCTCCATCCCATTCTTCCCCCTCGCCCCCGTCTTCTGCGGCAGTCGTTTCTGGTGTCCCCTCGTCTCTGGCTTCCTCCCCGGGGACCTGCTCGAGCGCTTCGTTTTCTTGGAGTTCCTGCTCCACGAGGTGCGCGAGGTCAAGCGAAGGGAGTTGGAGAACTTCTATCTTCTGAAGAATCTGCGGTGACAGGCGCAGCCCCAATTCGGTTCTCAAGGATTGCCGAAGACCCAACTCCATCAGGCAGAATCCATTTGCGCCCGCCCTGAGATGGCATCTGACAGCATGGCCGCGTTGCAATATTCGAGGGTGGATCCAGAGGCAACGCCACGGGCGATTCGGGTGACGGAGACATCCAAATCTGCAAGCCGGCGATGGAGGTGGAGCGCTGTCGCATCACCTTCGAAATCAGGATTTGTCCCGAGAATCAATTCTTCGACATCCTTTTCTCTGACTCGTTCAACAAGTTCGTCGATCGTGAGATCCGCCGCATCCACTCCTTCAAGCGGATTGATGTGGCCCAAAAGGACGTGATAGAGACCCTGCCAGCCAGCCTCCTCAAACGCTGTGACATCACGAAGTTTCTCGACCACCAAGATGCGACGGCGATCCCGTGATTCATCCGCGCAAATGGAACAGGGGTTCGTATCGCTAATGGTGTGACACTCTGAACAGTTTGTTACCTGCTCTAAGAGGTCTCTCAGCGCTTGCGCAAGGGACTCCACCTCCGTGGCAGGAGCGCGAAGGAGGTGATAGGCCAGTCGCTCAGCCGTGACCGTCCCCACTCCGGGGAGAGTCTTCAGAGCCTCCATCAGGCGAATCAAGGATGTGGGCTGGGCCATGGGATTTAGTCTGCCATCCTCGGCAGATCACTAGAAGTCGGGAAGTTTAAGTCCTCCCGTCAGTGCCGCCCTTTGTTCCTCTCGAAATTTTCGTGCCGCCGCAGTGGCCGCCCCGAGAGCCTCCAGAATGAGCGCCTCTAACGTCTCGTGATCTTCTTCCTCCACAATTTCCGGTGCGATGGATAAAGAAACCACTTCGCCCACTCCATTCACCCGAACGACAATCCCACCATCCGCCGACTGGCCCTCGGACTCAAAGGTTTCAAGGCGCTTGTCGATTTCCGACAAGGCTCTCTCAAGATTCTTTGCCTGCTCTAATAGATGACGCATGTCCATCGTGCTGTTTCTCCGAAGAACTGTACCCCATGCTGCCCGAGGAAGGCCTAAGTGTCGAGTCGCTCTGCATCCGGCCAGTCCCCCAATATTTTTTCATCGAGCGCTGAGGCCGTCGGTGATGTCTCTGCGGGCTCGGGCTTCTTTTCCTCCTCAACGACCTCTCCACCCTTTGGCTCATCAATTCGCAGAGTCACCGAGCATTTTGCGATCTTCCCTGCCGCATCTTCTAGGCGTTTTTGAAGGCTCACATCTTGAAGATCAAGCAGGCCTGTATCCAGGGGAGGCACAATCACCAAGATGTCTCCATCCATCTGGATCGTCGGAAAACTCGCGAGTTCCGTGCGCATCGATCGAGCTCCTCCCGACACTTCCTCAATGAACCGTTCCCGGAAGTCACCAGCGAGTTCCACTCCTTCCGCTTCTGGTACGGCCTTCTCCTGGGACACGTCAACCTTTGGAGGACCGCGTTGTTCCTTTGGTAGTTCCTCCACGACAGTTGCCTTTGGAGACGCATCGCTCTCACTGTGAGATAGGAGTTCCGTGAGAGGTGTCAGAAGCGGAAGGCGGGAAAGCGTCACCATCGCCATCTCAGCCACGAGACGTCCGTCATGACGCTGTCGCAATCGATGAGCCGCCTCCACGAGGACGTCAAGCATCGCTGTAACGTGATCAACATTTGTCTCCTCAGCGAGTTGGACAAGCGTTGCCTGCTCCTCGGCGGTACGGTCTGCGGCTTGCCCCCCCGCAACGGTAACCAACAAGCCCTCGAGCACGTCTGTGAGTTGTCGAATCAAATCCGCTGGTCGAGCTCCTCGTTCCAGAGCACATTCGACCGCCTCAAGAGTCGCCTTGGTATCTCCACGGAGTGCGCCTCCTACAAGATCGTGGAGGACCTCCCGGTCCAGTTGCCCTGTGAGGCGCCGGAAATGTTCCACCGTGGGTTTGCCATCTCCATAAGTCACGAGTTGGTCTAGAAGAGACAAGGCGTCCCGCATGCTGCCGTTCGCATGGCGGGCAACAAGAGGCAACAGGTCTCCCTCCGCCGTCGCCCCTTCTTTTTTCATCACTTCCTCAAGACGTGACTGAATTTGCTGGGCAGAGAGCCGACGAAAATCAAACATCTGACACCGAGACCGAATCGTCTCCGGGACCTTCAGGGGTTCGGTCGTCGCCAGGATGAACTTGGCATGACTGGGTGGTTCTTCCAGTGTCTTGAGCAGAGCGTTGAAGGCCGCCGTACTCAGCATGTGGACTTCGTCCACGATGTAGATGCGATTTCGCGCTTCCACAGGACGGAAGCGAAGGCCCTCAATCAGATCTCGCACATTTTCCACGCGATTGTGAGAAGCGCCATCAATTTCCACGACGTCCATGCAGTCGGTTCCTTCATCGATCGCCGCACACACGCGACACTCACCGCAGAATTCTCCTTTCTTTTTTTCCAGGCAGTTAAAGGCCTTCGCCAGAATGCGGGCCATGGAAGTTTTTCCGACTCCCCGTGGTCCGGAGAAGAGATAGGCGTGAGCCGCACGGTCTTGTTGGAGGGACCGCAGCAGGACCTTCGCGGTATCCTCTTGACCGACGACTTCCTCGAACCCTCGCGGGCGATAGCGGTTGGCAAGCACGGTGTACTGAGTCATAGGGTTACAACCTCCTGCACATGCTCCCGTGCTGGGAGAGGGATCGGTCGCACAACACAAACATCGCTTAGGGCTGCTCCCGTCAGGGCCTGACCCGGTTCACGCGTTGTGCTCGCGCCCGACCCCACTCCCAGCACGGTCAAACACTGTGAGGTCCCCCATCGGAACGATTCCAAGCGGGTCTGTCCAGTTCGGCTCTGTGCATTCTTGGAATACTCAAGGCCCGGTTGGCGGAGAGGGTGGGATTCGAACCCACGGATCAGGGGAACCCTGATCAACGGTTTTCGAGACCGCCGCAATCGACCACTCTGCCACCTCTCCTCACGACGGAATGTCACTCCAGCACCGTGTTGGTTGAGAATACGTCTCGCATAAATTGGCGGAGAGAGTGGGATTCGAACCCACGGTACACTTGCGCGTACACTTGCTTTCCAAGCAAGCACAATCGGCCACTCTGTCATCTCTCCGATGTAGGATCACATTACAGACAACCCGGCCGCATGGAATATAGAGGACCATCCCCTGGGGGGACAATCTCCGCCATCAACGAACCTGCAGGACAATCGTTCAGCGACGGTCCTGAAAGAAACGCTGGAGAAGTTCCCCACACACCTCGGACTCTCGAGTAGGGAGAAGATGCACGTGATGGTTCAGCCTCTCGTCAGAGATCACATTGAACACAGATCCACAGGCTCCTGCTTTTGGATCCATGGCCCCGAGAAGCAACCACGACGGGCGAGCGAGGACCAATGCCCCAGCACACATGGCACAGGGCTCCAGGGTCGATACCACCAAACTCCCCTCAGGAAGGCGTGGATGCCCTAGTTTCTGACAGGCTCCTGAAAGAGCCAGTCGCTCTGCGTGTGCTGTGGGGTCCCCTCTTCCTTCGATCTCATTATGTGCTTGAGAGAGGAGAACCCCCTCCCCATCAAGCACGGCGGCCCCCACAGGGACCTCGCCGTCTGCCATTCCTTGTCGAGCCTCCTCAAGAGCCACTTCGATAGCCCTTTCTTGGAGTTCTTCCGAGGGAGGAGAAAGTCTGGCAAGCATCGATCACCATCCTGAAACAGCGCTGGGACGGAAGAGATTATGAAAATGGTACGCCCAGGAGGAGTCGAACCCCCAACCTTCGGTTCCGTAGACCGACGCTCTATCCAATTGAGCTATGGGCGCATTTACACCATCAAGACCCAGAAGAAACACATCCGAGGACGGTGTGTCAACGCTAGATCTCTTCAGAATAAGTCCCTCGCCATGCTTCAGGCTTGCCTCAGAGGGACTCCTCCCCTAGAAACAGTCACCGTTCCATTCTTTTTTCTGTCCCAAAGATGCCCATGAGCCCTACCGATTACGCTCCTGCAGAAGGTCGCGAACGGTGGGGATCCCGCATCGGCCTCGTCTTGGCGATGGCGGGCAATGCCGTGGGACTCGGAAACTTCCTTCGGTTTCCAAACCAGGCCGTCAACAACGGCGGCGGTTCCTTCATGGTGGCGTACTTCATCAGCCTCCTCCTCCTCGGCATTCCCCTCATGTGGATGGAATGGAGTATCGGCAGGCGAGGCGGCAGTTTCGGACACTCTACGGTGCCAGGAATGTTTCAAAGCCTCACCAAGGCTCGCTTCGTGCGATATCTCGGCGCAGTGGGCATTGTCATGCCCCTGCTCATTGTCATCTATTACGTCTACATCGAATCCTGGACTCTGGGCTATGCCGTCCAGTCGATAACCGGGGAGTTGGGCAACGCCACAAGTTCACCTGGAGGAAGCCAGGGGTTCTTCGCGGACTATCTCGGCACGGGCGGTGGGTTTCTCGGTGTTGAATCTTTCCAGGGCTCCACCATCGCCGTGACGTTTTTTGCCATCACGATCCTCGTCAATCTGTGGGTCCTCTCTCGCGGACTCACAAAGGGGATCGAGGTCATTGCGAAGATTGGAATGCCGCTTCTTGTGCTCTGCGCCGTCGCCCTGGTGGTTCGAGTCCTCACCCTTCCCGATGTCGACGGACGCACTGTGACAGATGGTCTCGGCATATACTGGGTTCCTGATGTCACTCGACTCTTCAATTTCCAAGAAGGAGCCGGCGCCATCTGGCTGGCCGCAGCAGGACAGATCTTCTTCACCCTCTCCGTCGGATCGGGGGCCATTAATACCTACGCCAGCTACCTCTCAGAGGACGATGACATCGCCCTCACGGGATTGACCACCGTTTCAGCCAATGAGTTCTGTGAAGTCGTCCTTGGCGGAACTCTTGCCATCCCGGCCGCCTTCCTCTTCTTCGGTGCCGATGGCGTACTGGAGGCCAGTTCAGGAAACATGGGCCTTGCCTTCATCACCATGCCGGAGGTCTTTGCCCATACCCCACTCCTGGGGGGTGAGGCTGGACCGATGAGTGTTGTTGTCTTTGGCGGTCTCTGGTTCGGTCTTTTGTTCGTCGCAGGCATCACATCATCTCTCGCTCTTTCCCAGCCCACCATGGCATTCATGCAGGACTCGATGGGGTTGAAAAGAAAGACCGCCGCGATGGTCGTGGGATTGATCATTCTGGTGTGTGTCATTCCCGTCATTCTCAAGCCGGGTGTACTCGACGAAATTGACTATTGGGCGGGAACCTTTGGTTTGGTGCTCTTCTCCACTATCGAGGTCATCCTCTTCATGTGGATCTTCGGCCAAAAAAGGGCCTGGAAAGAGATGCACAAAGGGGCTGACATTCAGATTCCAAAGGTTTTCCGCTTCATCATGACCTGGATTACTCCCTTCGCCCTTGTCGGCATGCTCGTTGCCTGGGGCTGGAATGAGGCGTGGCCCATCCTCACCTTTGACAGTTCGCCCACCGGTAGTCCCTACACCGACATGACCCAGGCTGGGGCTTGGCTGGGCAGGGTCATTATGATCACACTCGTGGCGTTATTCGTTTCCCTCGTCGCCGTCGCTTCCCGTCGCGGTCACTACGACAACATCACCTGCGAGGAAAACACCTGATGCTGCTTCATCCCAGCCACATCTTCGCCCTGATCCTGATGACAGAAGAAACCGTTGCCATGACACCCGCAGGCTGGGTCTTCATGTCGTGTGCC
>JAZALG010000018.1:0-5143 GCA_036229545.1 Planctomycetota bacterium
TTCGGAGTTGAGGTCGGTGTGTTCCCGAAGAGGGAAGGCAATGTTGTCAAAGACGGTTGTCGAGTCGAGGAGAGCTCCTCGTTGGAACATCATGCCGATGTTTGACCGAACTTCCCTCCAGCCCTTGGCGTTCAAGCCGCCCACGTTCTGGCCACCGACTAAGACGGTGCCCGAACTGGGGTAGATCAGGCCCCCGATGATGCGCAGGGTTGTGCTTTTCCCCATGCCGTTGCCCCCACTGATGACCGTGATTTTGCCAGGGGGAAAGCGACAGGACATGTTATTGAGGACGGTTCGGTTTCCGAAGGCCATGGTGACGCCCTGAAAGACGACCTCTGCCCTGTTGGACGCTTTGGAAGGAGCCTTTTCTTCATCCGGTGCCATCTGTCTTTGAACGGTACACAGCGAAGGGGATTCTTACTACCTCTCGACAGGATGGGGGAGGCGGCCTGCCGGATGACTATCATGCGGGGCATGGTTTTCCGGTCGTTCCTGCACCTTCAGAAGAGATTTCTCTTTTCCTCGATGGCGGTTCTCTTCCTTTTCGCCTGCGGGGACTCTGTTACCCGTTGGTCCGTGGATCGGGTCGCCCCGACCTTTTCTCCGGGGCCAGGGGAGATGGGAGAGGATGGCCCAGAGCCCCTTTCTGTCACCTGGTCTATCACCCAGGCGCTCATCGCTACCCCCCCAAGATGGCGATCTGGCCCCCGTGACCGTTGGTCTGATGTCGAAGAGGGCTCTGCCACCCTCTCAGGAAGAGAATCGGTTTCTTTGACGGGTCCTCATGGAGAGGTCGTCCACCCCGAGGTTCATCACGTTCTCGTAGTGCGCGCCCGGACGACAACAGCAAATGTCCTCACCGTGGAATGGAGAGATCAGGGCCAGGGATTTGCCCCGGAGCGACGGACTTCTCCCTTCTCTCTTGTCGCCGACGG
Source organism: Planctomycetota bacterium (assembly GCA_036229545.1). Classification (GTDB taxonomy): domain Bacteria; phylum Planctomycetota; class B15-G4; order B15-G4; family B15-G4; genus JAZALG01. The sequence continues at coordinate 936 of JAZALG010000018.1, forward strand.
GGAATGGCAAACCTATTCCCTGCCCCTGTCTGAAATGCGTGGAATCCGAGATGCCTCCGATGCTGAGGACGGGGTGGAACTCTTTCGGCTTCGTTTCTCCGCTCAAAGAGGCGGGGAGGTCTCGGTTGATGTGGCTTCGGTCGCCCTGGTTTCCCACTTCGACGATCCCAAGGGGCGTGGCTTCACGGAAGGGCGCCTGCGACGTGAGGGAGTCTATCGAGAAGGTGTCGCGCTTCGAGTGCCCGGCCAGGTGGGGATCTCTGTGCCAAGTGGTGAGGGCGCCCTGCTGGCCTTCGGCCTGGCGGTAACAGGGACGGATCGAAGCGTCGAAGTGGAGATCGACGACGGCCTGTCTCAGAAAACCGTGGTGTGTTCGCCCCAGGAGGGCTGGCAGGAGGTGCGCTTTCCCCTCGATGGAGGCCAGGATGTGGTCCTTTCTGCAAAGGATGGGGGAGATGGAAGGGCGGTGGTTCTGGTGGGGAGCGTGATGCGCTTGGTTCCCGACACCCGAAATCTTCCTGATGTGTTCCTGTACGTCGAAGACACCCTCCGAGCTGACCGCCTGGGGACCTATGGCTATCCCCAGCCCACCGACCCGAATCTGCAATCCCTGGGAGACCAGGGGGCGGTGTTCGAAAGAGTTTTTGCCCCCTCCAATTGGACCCGGCCTTCTGTGGCGTCTTTGTTGACCGGGCTGTATCCCCCTACCCATGGGAATCTGACCCACCGCGACAAGGTGGCCGAGGGGTATACGACCCTCGCCGAGCACTTAGCAGTCGAGGGCTATCTCACAGTCTCCTTGGTGAGCAACTATCACGCCGGTGCCTGGGCGGGGCTTGACCAGGGCGTCGATATCCATCATGAGCCGCCGGCCTTTGGTCTCCCCCTGCCAGCCAACACCCTCACCTCCGGTCGGATGCACGGGCCTCTCAAAGAGTTGTTGGGCCAGTTGGAGGGGGTACGACTTTTCGTGGTGGTGCACTCTCTCGATCCCCATGTCCCCTATGAGCCCCCGGCTGAGGATTTGTTGGCCCTCAGTCTGGCGGCGAAGGATCGCCCCAGACCCCGTGGCACGGATCCTGCCCGTGCCGCTTCTCTCGGCATCGACTATGACGGGGAGATCCTCCACAACGACCGGTGGCTGGGCCGGCTTGATGCCGTTTTGGAGGCTTCGGGCAGGAAAGATGCTTTGGTGATGTTCACCTCGGATCACGGAGAGGCCTTCGGCGAACACGGTCATTGGGAACACCACGGTTTCCTGTATCAAGAGGAGGTGTCCGTTCCCTGGGTCGTCCGATGGCCTGGAAAAGTTGCCCCAGGGCAGCGTCTTGATGCCCCGGCAAGCCTTGTCGACATTGCCCCGACCCTGTCAGGGTTCCTGGGCATTGCTCCTCGTGCCGAGTGGCAGGGGAGAAATTTTTCTTCGCGGCTCCTGGGGCATGATGAGGGGGAAGTCGCAGATCGTGTCCTGTTCATTGATGCGGTGGCCACCGAGGACCATCCTCGCCCGGGCCACGAGATGGCGGCCCTGTGGTGGCCCTACAAACTCATTCTGCGGGAGGAGGAGGGGGCCGTAGTGCCCGCAGAGATGTTCGCGCTCGATCACGACCCTTGGGAGGAGAGGAATCTTCTGGGCGAAGAGTCTCAGGAACGTCGCGTCGAGGAGTTGACCCGTCGCGTGCAGGCCCTGCTGGATGAAGGACGTCTCTTTGAGACGGGTGGAGAGGCTCAGACCATGAATCCAGCGCTCCGGGAATGGATGCGCCAGATGGGATACCTGCGGTAGTCCCATGTGTGGCGCTAAAGTGATGGTGCGTTCCCTCAATCGATGAGATCACGATGACTTCTCTTCGCCTGCTCCACGTTGCCTCTGAGATGGCTCCTCTTGCCAAGGCTGGAGGCCTTGCTGATGTTGTTGCGGCCCTGTCGGCGGGGATGAGCGAGCGGGGGCACGAGGTGCGGGTGGTTCTGCCCCTCTATCGATCGATGCAGGAGCATCTTCCGGATTTTGAGACGGACCCTGACCTTGAAGATGTCGTGGTGCGTCTCGGCCCCCACGCCTATGGCGTCTCATTCCGGCATCAGGCACGGCAGGGAGTCACGGTGTATGCCGTGGACTGCCCCGCCCTCTATGACCGGGAGGGCATCTACACGGAGGACCCCGACGAGTCCCATCGTTTTGCCCTTTTGTCCAGGGCGGCCCTGTCTCTTTGCCAGGAGACGGCCTGGGCACCCGATGTCATCCATCTCCATGACTGGCATACGGCGCTTTCGTCTCTCTACCTCCAACTCATCTCGCCGTGGGAGCGTCTCTTCGACGAGACGGCTGTTCTCCTTACCCTGCACAATCTCGGGTATCAGGGAGTCTTTGCGGGGGAAGTCGCTGCAGATCTTGGCTTGATGGATTTCGTTGAGGGAGAGGAAGGTGACGAAGAGCCGTTCAACTTCCTCGGGGCGGGCATCGTTTCGGCCGATCATCTCACCACCGTGAGCGAAACCTATGCCCAGGAGATTCAGACCGAAGAAGGGGGCATGGGCTTGCATCAGGCCCTGGCGGAACAGTCTTCGCATCTAACGGGCATCGTCAACGGTGTGGACGACACCCTGTGGAACCCAGGGACCGACACACACATCGCCCAGACCTTCACGTCGGACTCCTTGGAGGGGAAGTCGATGAACAAGGCGCAGTTGCTCGAGGACTTCGGTCTGCAGGGCGGGGAGGAGATTCCCCTGCTGGCGATGGTGTCCCGTCTTGTCTGGCAAAAGGGGCTGGAGATCGTAGAGGGGCCTCTGGAGCGCCTCTTAGAAGAACAGCGGGCCCAGGTTGTGGTCCTGGGGAGCGGGGAGGAAAAATACGAGGCGATGTTGACCGCGTTGGGAGAGGCGTTTCCCGGTGGCATGGCTTTCCAGCGGGGCTACGACGAGGCCCTGGCGCATCGAATTGAGGCGGGGGCGGACTTTTTTCTGATGCCGTCGCGTTATGAACCTTGCGGTTTGAACCAGATGTACTCGATGGCCTATGGAACCGTTCCCATCGTGCGCCGAACCGGGGGGCTGGCGGATACCGTGACCCCCTGTGACGAGGAGGGGCGAAGAGGGACGGGCATTGTCTTCGACGCGTTCACCGCCGAGGCTTTCGGTGAGGCTCTTGGAACAGCCCTTGCTCTCTATGGGGACCGGGAGGCCCTTGACAGGGTTCGCCGTCGAGGCATGGAGACCGATTACACCTGGTCACGGCAGGTCGAGGCCTACGAGAAGCTCTACCGCTCGATGCTCGAGTCCGCTGGACGGGTTTGACTTAACCGTCGATGGGCCGCCATTCGAAGAGGACCTGCCAGGTCGCGGTGTTGAAGGAGAAGACACTCCCCCCGCCCTTTTCGGTTTGGTCCCAATCGCGAGAAATCGCCGCCTGTTTCAGGTGACAGAGAAGCAGAGCTCCGACGCCCCCGTGGCTCACCATGGCGAGGTCCCTGTCCGGGTCGGAGTGGGCGAGGACGTGGTTTGCTGCTTCGACGATGCGGGCCTGAGCGTCGAGGGCTGTCTCCCACCCTTGAATGGAACGATCGGGTTGGGCGAAAAAAGCATCCGCAGTTTTCTGAAATTCGTCGGGGGGGAGGTAGCCCGTCGCGCTGCGGTCGTTTTCTCCCAGGGCGGGGAGAGTGTTCACCTCAAGGGCAAGGTGCGTGGCGAGCAGGGAGGCACTTTCCTGCGCTTTCTTCTCCGCCGAAGCCCAGACCGATCCGAGGGACGCCACCCAGGGCTGTTTCACCATTTGTTCCAAGCGCGAGAGGCCTTGAGGAGAAAGAGCCCAGTCTGGGACGGGAATTTTTGGGTCGATGACGACTTCCGGATGGGTGATGAAGAATGCGGTGGCCATAAAAAGTGAGGAGCGCCTTTAGGCCAAGGTTCCGAGGCCCGAGACGCTGGCCGCGAGGCGGCGGTGAGCCGCCCTTGCGGAGAAAATCGAGGGAACAGACTTGATGAGAAGGAGCCACCCCGAGGGTGAGCGGCGGGGGGCTGTCCGTCCCGCGCGGCGGGCGCAGCCGTACCAATAGCGTTCTGTGAATAACAGCATGAGAACGGCCGAGGCCCGGGTGAGACTGAAACCCTTCAGAGGCAGGGATTTCACAAGGGACGGATAGCGCTTGGCGTGGAGGAGAGCTTGATCCATCAAAGAGGCTCGAACCTCAGCGATGCGTTTCTTCGCA
>JAZALG010000019.1:0-31007 GCA_036229545.1 Planctomycetota bacterium
AGACAGACCCAGCTGCCTGTTCGCCGAGTCGCTGAGAAAAGACATCGACCTTGGCTTCCACCATCTGTTCTGCAACCACAGCCGCCTCTGCGCGCAGGGCGCGATTTTCATCCGCCGTGGAGCGCAGGTCATCCATCCCGATAACCTGCAACTTGTCGGACTCCACCTCGGCAAGATCTCGGGGAACGGCAAGATCGACAGCAAGAAGCCTTTCCCCTCCCGGCACAGCCTCAGCGAGAAGACACAAGGTCTCTCCATCCAAAACAATCTCCTGTGAGGAGGTTGCCGAAACAATGGCGTCCACAGGAACCTCCCCTCGACGAAAAGCCTCGAGAGAAATCGCCTGCGACCCGCATTCCTCGGCGATGGGCTGAGCATGCTCCACGCTTCGGTTTACGATGACGGCCGGAGGTATCTTTGATTTTGTGAGCATGCGTGCGATGAGGTATCCGATCTCCCCCGCGCCGACGATCGCAATCTGCGGGTGCTCCCGATGGAGATTCTTCTCCAGTGCGGCCAGGGCGAGGCTCACAACAGACACTGGATGGCGGGCCAGTTCCGTATCTGTACGAACCTGTTTTCCCACCGCAAGAGCATGGTGAAAAAGGGGACCGAGGAGTGTCCCCACAAGTCCAAAATCGGCAGATGAGCCGTAGGCCTCTCGAACTTGGCCGATGATCTGGTCTTCCCCCACAACCAGGGAATCCAAAGATGACGTCACTCGAAACAAATGAGAGACGGCATCTCTTCCCCCGCGAAAGACGAGAGATGAAGCCAGATCTCCTTCTTCAGAGGTCGCGAGCAGAGCGGCAAGCAGGTCAATATCCCCGGCCGAGGGACTCTCACCCTCCTCCCGTGCATAGATCACTTCCGCTCTGTTACACGTCGTGAGGTAGACCACCTCAGAGGCACCCAATTGATCGCACATCGACCGAAGGAAGGCCTCACGCTCCTCCGGCAAAGGACGCCGAACCCCCTCCAATCCAACCACGTCGGTTCCATGAAGGGATACACCGATGACAGCAATGCGGTCCATACGCACAGGTATAGACCCTCCATGCCCGGATTTGTCATGACATTGTCATGAGACCCCTGATGCGGTTCCTTTGCGCAATTGAGCCATGCCCTCCGAAAGATAAGCAAGCGTGCTCAACACGACGATCCCTGAAGCGAACAGCACCACTCGATCCAACCACAAACTCTCCAGGTTCACCGTATACAGCAGGATGACCAAGAGGAGTATGACGGTCGTCGCCTTGCCGTGAAATTGATGCTCAAGGTGAGCCACACCAACTCGGCTTTGAAGAATGAGACACCCAGCCCCTAAGACAATGTCCCGGCCCAGAACCAAGACGAAAAACCAGAGAGGGACGGTGGGGAAAGCGCTGTCAGTGCTAAACGTAAAAAACGTGAAAAATGCGAGGGCGAACACCTGAACCAACTTGTCGGCAAAAGCATCAAGAGCCGCCCCCCGATTCGTTTGCAGACCGAAGGTTCGTGCGAGAAAGCCGTCCAGTAAATCAGAGACACACACGACGAAAAGGATGAAGACAGCAAAGAGACGCGCAGACGCCAAAGCCGCCGTATCCTCTGCGACGAGGTGAGCCATGTCTGCCGGACGAGTTCCTCTCACCTGTGCAATTTCCTGGCACCACTGCAGCACAACAACAAACAGGGGCACAAGACCGATGCGCACCATAGAAATCAGGTTGGGAAGCCAGGCAGGCACAATCGTGCCACGATCCTGACCCCCGGACGGTGATGTTGTCATCGAGCCATGCTCCACCCTTTGAGGGAGCCCCATCTTAACGTCCTTGATCGACGAGCGACCATCGACACCTACGCCCCGCTCCGCTGTTGCGCCAGGCTTTCGGCCTCGGCTTCGATGTCCGTGATGGCATTCTCCATTTGGGCAGTTCGAGTTCGGAAGGAAAGCACGCAGACACGGGCGAGATATCGACCGTCTAAATCACACCCCGAGATCATCACCCGGCCCCGCCCCGTCACGCAATCCACGAGATCGCGAGTCGCCTGATTCTCCTCCTCCAAGGTGGCCTCCGGCCAGGTGCAATGGAAAGCAAAGAGGGAAAGTTGAGGAGGCGCGACAAGATGAATGTGGGGAGATTTTTCAAGTCTCCCTGCGGCGTGCAGTGCCAAGCACCGTTTCTCCGCGACGGCAGCGCGCAGACGTGCCGTCCCGTAGAGTTTGATCGTAAGCCACACCCTCAGCCCCCGGTAATCCCGGGAGAGTTCTGGCCCAACCTGACTCGGGTCGTAGAACCCGTCTTCTGCCCGTGGCGGAAGATATCCCGCCGTTGCTGCATGAGCATCTCGAAGCGCCGAGCCGTCAGAGACAAGCAGGGCTCCTGTTCCGTAAGGAAGGAACAGTCCCTTGTGGGGGTCGAGGGCAAGAGAATCCGCCCGGGAAAGCCCGGAAAGGAGCGGACGGAATTCATCGACCATGTGGAAAAAGCCCCCGTAGGCGGCGTCACAGTGATGCCAAAGCCCCTCCCTCTCCGCAAAATCCGCAACGCCATCAAGGGGGTCCACCGCTCCGGTGTTGGTCGTCCCTGCGGAAGAAACCACAAGGAAGGGGGTGAGACCACTCTGGCGATCCTGGTTCACAGCCTCCTTCAAGGCATCGATCTCCATGCGGAAAAACTCGTCCACGGGAAGAGAACGAATCCGATCGGGGTGAATCCCTGCCAATCGTGCAGCCTTGGCGACACAGTGGTGCGTCTGGCTGGAAACGTAGATCACTCCCTTGCGAATCTCAGCACCCAAATGACGCTCCCGGGCACAGACAATGGCCGTGAACGTCGCCATTGAACCACCGGTCGTGAGCAATCCTTCCGTTGTCTCCGGGAATGCCATCCACTGACGGATCCACTCCAGCACATTCGCCTCGAGTTGGACCAGCACCGGAGCAGCAGCCCAAACGCCTGTATATCGGTTGGTGGCATCCGCAATGAAATCTGCGAGAGCCGCCGGATAGACACCACCTCCAGGCACATAGGCCAGATAGCCAGGACCTGCCGTTCCAATCGTGCGGTGCACCCAGTCTGAGAAATAAGGTTCTAAGAGACTCTCAAAGGAAGCTCCTTCTTCGGGCGGAGGTTCTTGCAGACGCCGGCAGATCTCCGATGCGTCAGTGTCCCCACAGGAGGGAGCTTCCCCCAGGCCCGCAATGTGATCCACCACGTGCTCTGCCGCCAGGTGGGCCATGGCCGACATGACCTCCGGAGAAAATTCCAAGCATGCCTGGTCATCGTCAGGCAAAACTCCCGTTGGCCGGGACGAGGAAGTGGGGTTCTCACTCAAAACATGCTCTCCGATGCTTCGATCAGTGCTCGCCCAGAGCCTGATCGAAAGCCATGGAAACCTTTCGCCAAATGTCGGGGTCAGAAGGAAACTCTGAAGTCACGTTCAATGATGCCTCAACAGCTCGATCGAAAGATTCTCCAACCAACTCCCAGGCCACCATCTGCTGGTGGTACTCAACCTCAAGGAACACATCAAACAAAGCGGCGCGCTCTTCCTGTCCTAAGTCGACCTGTTCATAGAGCCATCGGGACTGGTCTCGATGATCAGCAAGTGGCAGAACTCCCTCACCACCCATGTCTCTCACTTTCTTCAATAAATCGTCTCTCCCCAAACCCTGCAGGAAATCACCCAGGCTCATCTCTTCAAGAGCGTCGATCCCGGCGATTCCACCCAGGGACCAAGCCACGACCGAAGGAAGTGGTGGAGCGCCTGGCATCCCATCCGCACGAACCTCGAATGCTCGATCTAGAGCAGCGATAAGATCTCGGCCACGCCCCGACATACTAGTTCTGAGCAAAAGATGAATCGCACAGCGGGCGAAGGCTCGGTCTCTCGGAAGAAACGACTCATTCTGAGCCATGAAAGCAAAACTCGCAGGAGCCGCACTCTCCCGGTCCGTCGCTAAGTCGGCCCAGTGACGCTCGCCACTCGCAGACCGCCTTCCCCAAGATTCTCCTGTCTCTCTCACCGTGACGGCCAAGTCCTTTGGGGGCCCCCGAACGGGAGGCGGCGGAAGTTGTCCCTCAGGGACAAAGCCAGACCATCCGGGTCGGGACCACCCCGCTGTAATTTTTTCGTATGCATCGCCCCCGACCCAGGCTTCTCCGAAAGCCTGTATATCCATCTCGTCAATCAGCCCATGAGCCAGCCAGGGAGGAACGTTGCCCCAACTCCCCTTCCGGATGACTCGATTGACGAGATGAACGATCGCCTGATATCCCACTCCGTGATCAAGGAAGTCGCCCCCCAGCCCCGTCGCCGCCGGTTCACCGAGGTTTATGAGGAGCACCTCCCAGGTCCGGACAACCTGGGCGTTTCGTTTTTCATCCGTCCACAGGCTCCCATTTGCTTCCCCCCAACTCGTCCAGGAACCATCACACCACTCAAGCAGAGCCACCATCTCGTCAAAAGCCCCATCGCCAGCCGCACGATCGGAGGAAAGCAACACGATGGGAAACCGCTGCTTTCCAAGATCGCTCTCTCGATCCGTAAACGAAGACTCCACGACCTTTGCCACCTTCGCCAGGCTTGTCGCCGCGAGATTTAAGACCTTCTCAGCCTTGGCTGGATCTTTCAGACCGTCTGCGGAAAATACCGCCAAATCAAAGGGCCCCACTTCCTTGCGCTGAAAAACTGGCGTGGAAAGAACATCCATGAACAGCCAACGATCTCCAAGGGGAGGCCCCATCGCATCGCCGAATTCTCCGGGGAAAGACTTCTCCAGCACACCCCGGAGGGCCTCCTCAAAATTCACCTCGTCCTGGATGCTCTCCGTGGCCGGGCCAGAGAGAAGAGCAAAACACAGAAGAGCGAGAAGTGCGGACACAGCAAACCTCCAAGAGGGAGGCATGGTACTCCACCAGCCTCCTCCCGTTCGTCAGTTGTGTTACTCAGAGCCGAGGTGTTGAAGAACCCAGAGGTACTCCTTCTCCAGTGCGTCGAGCAACGTGGGTGCCCCCAAAGCCCTTCTCCGCATCTCCGGGATGAGGTCGAAAGAATAGGTTTCAATCTCAAGATGAGGCGTGGTTGAGAGTTGGGACACCTCTTTGAGCAATTCTTCCAGCCAGGGTCGCGTTGTTTTGACCAGCCCCTCCTCGTCGAGGCTCTCGGCAAAGAGGGGAACATGGAAGTGAATGCGCCACTCTTCGTCCTCAAGCCTGTCCGCATCATCGAGAGCAAGGGGAAGGTCTTCGATGCGGCGGATCGTCCCGTCCCTCCCCCGAGCGACGACTTGGTGCAGCCACCGATCCTCCGCATAGGAGGCAAGAGTTCCTACTGATGCTCCGGGGTCCGTCACCACGATGGCCGTGGTGAGTTGCACCTTCGCAATGGAAATCCCAGCATCTCGAAGTGCCGCCACGGACAGAGCCATGTCTTCATATTCCACGGCTTGGTGACACGCGTCATAACAGATCCCGAGATGCCGATTCACGGTCTCCCCTTCAGGAAGGAGGCGCTCGCCAAAGAACCGCACAACCTCTGGGGTTGTCTCCAGAAAAGACAGGGGCTCCGGCTCCAGAGCCAAAACAATGCGACGCCCCGTGCGATCTTCGAGACGTGCGAAATCCTCTGCGGCTCCGACGAGACCTTGAACGATGGCGTCCTCATCGTTCTCTTTCTCTCCCCAGGGTTTGTAGGACCCGGTATGGGTACTGATCGATCCGGACATCCCCTCTGGCAGAAGAGCGGCCAGAGCTTCTCCGGCAACAGCCGTGTACCGCCGCCTCTGCGGATCAGCCCAGGACGGCCGAAACACTTCATCTTTCACCACCGGAGCATGGAAGAGGTCAAAGGGGAAGGCATTCACCGTAAACGTGTACAAACCGCAGGCATCCAAAGTCTTCCGGAGTGGGGTTGGGTCCTCGACCACCGCCAAAGCAACGGGCTCGGGCAGCCAAAGGCCGACACCGACGGGACCCTCATGATGAGACTGCAACCGCTCAGCGAGGGGTTTCGATGCCCCTTCTAACACGGCGATCAATTCGTCCATCGAGCCATAGGGATGGACATTGGTGCAGTAGCAGAGTTGTTGGCCGTTGGCGATCTGCACTGTTCGATCTTCAGCAATGAGGCAAGGGATGGGACGGACAGGCAGACGCCGACATCAGAGACTGCCGTGCCTTCAACATCAAAACAAGGCGACGACGATCAAACCCCTGACCCGATATGGCTTGTCGGACCAACCTGCTTCTACATCTCCACCCAGACGCTCTTCGTTTCCAGGTAGTTGTTCAGAGCGTGATGCCCCATCTCCCGGCCGTAGCCACTTTGCTTGTAACCTCCAAAGGGAGAAGCTGCATCGAACATGTTGTAGCAGTTGATCCAAACGGTCCCGGCTCTCAGCAAACCTGCAAGGCTGTGGGCCTTCTTCACATCGCTCGTCCAGATTCCAGCAGCTAGGCCGTATTCACTGTCGTTGGCCTGGCGTGCCAATTCCTCCACGTCATCAAATGGCTGAGCGCAAACGACCGGTCCAAAGATCTCTTCTCGAACTGCGGTCGCATCGGGACCGAGCCCCTTGAAGAGAGTCGGCCTTACAAAATGACCATTCTCAAAGGCGCCCGCTGGAATCTCCGGCCCGTAGAGAGCCTCTCCCCCTTGGTCGACGCCACCCTGCACATAACGATTGACTCGCTCCTGCTGTTCCGCGGAAACCATGGGACCCATTTGGGTCTCTTCCGCCATGCCCGGACCGAGGCAGATGTCCTTCGACATGTCCGCAATCCGCTCCACGACCTCATCGTAGGCCTTACCCTGAACATAGAGGCGTGACCCGGCGCAACAGCACTGCCCATGGTTGAAGAAAATGGCATTGAAAGCCCCTGCGCTGGCCTCCTCAAGGTCAGCGTCGTCAAAAACCACGTTGGGGCTCTTGCCCCCCAACTCCAGCGTCACCCGCTTGAGGTTCCCTGAAGAAGCCTTGACGATCTCATGTCCCACGTCGGTGCTGCCAGTGAACGCGACCTTGTCCACCGCGTCATGGGATGCAAGAGCTGCACCCGCTTCCCCAAACCCGGTCACGACATTCACCACGCCATTGGGAAATCCCGCCTCGCCAAAGAGTTCCGCCAAAAGAATGGCTGACAGGGGTGTCTGTTCGGCGGGCTTAAGGATCACAGTGCAGCCACAGCACAAAGCCGCACCCAACTTCCACGCAGCCATAAGCAGGGGGAAATTCCAGGGGATGATCTGGCCCACCACGCCCACTGGCTCCCGGAGGGTGTAGTTGAGGTACTTGGCACCGCTGTAGGGAGGGGCGACTTCAATCGTCTCCCCTTCAATTTTGTCTGCCCAGCCGGCGTAATAACGAAAGTGCTCGACGGTGAGAGGAACATCAGCAGCCCCTGCGACGGCAACGGGCTTTCCATTGTCCAAGGATTCGAGTTGAGCGAATTCCGCTCCGTGCTCCTCGATGAGATCGGCCAACTTATAGAGGAGTCTCCCCCGCTCTCTGCCCGACATCTGGCTCCAGGGTCCTTCGTCAAAGGCCCGGCGCGCTGCCATGACGGCTTTCTCTGCATCCGCAGCAGCTCCATACGCAACGGTTGCAATCTGCGACCCGTCGGCTGGATTCTCGACCCCAAAAGTCTCCCCGGAGGCGGCAGGGCACCATTCCCCATCGATAAACAACTGGTGGGTGCGGGAGAGAAAATCCTGAACGGACGGAAGAATATCAACGGTCGAAAAAGGAACTTCGGCGGTACTCATGAAAGGTGTCCTTTCTGGAGTGGCGATTCAGGGCAGAGTTTCCCCTTCTGGGGAACCGCGGATTCTAACCCAAACCCCACAATGGCGCGATTCACCTTGAGTTAGAAGCAATCCACAAGAGCGAAACGGGAAGTGAAAGCGATTAGGATCTAAGCGCTGAGTGTGTTCTGATTTCTCAGCACTTTTCTGACTGACCAGTACCGCAACCGACGTTCGCGGTCCCTCAATTCGTTTTGGTAAACATCATGGGAAATAAGCCCATCCGACCTCGCAGAGGACATCAGGGCGGCAGTCGCCCGCCTCCTCGACGGCGTGGCCCGAAAGGAAAGAAGCCCGGTGGAAGCGGGCATGTTTCTTCCGCAGATGCCCATGTCAAAGACACCGGGTCTGCGAAAGGCATCAACATCTCTGAATGCGCATTCTCACAGTTTAATCTCCGAGACGACCTTCTCAGTGGTATCGCGCGGGCGGGCTATCGAGACCCCTCTCCCATCCAGGCCAAGGGCATCCCTCCTGCTCTTGAGGGAAGGGACATCATCGGGCAAGCACGGACAGGGACAGGAAAAACCGCTGCTTTCGCCGTCCCGGCTCTCCAAAACCTCACGGACCGAAAGGGTCCGCGAGTTCTCGTCGTGGTACCAACCCGCGAACTCGCCATGCAAGTCGCAAGAGAGACCGCCCGCCTCGGCCATCACATGGGATTGAAGGTCGCCGCCATCTACGGCGGCGCTCCGATGGACAAACAACTCGAGGCGCTCAAAAAAGGTGCCCAGTTTCTCGTCGGCACCCCAGGCAGACTCCTTGACCACCTCGAACGAGGAACCATTCGCCCTGTCGATTTGGACATGCTCATCCTGGACGAGGCTGACCGCATGTTCGACCTCGGTTTCCGTGACGACATCGCAAAAATTATGAAAGCGTCGCCGAAGAGAGGACAAACCATGCTCTTTAGCGCGACTCTTTCGGAGGAAGTGCTTCGCCTCTCTGCTCGGTACATGAAAGACCCCGTTCGGGTCATCATCCACACTGAAAAAATGACGGTCGACGAAGTCGAACAGTTCTTCTATGCCGTCGCTCCGAACCGCAAACGCTCACTCCTCTTTCAAATTTTAAAAACCGAAAATCCTGAACTCGGCATCATCTTCACCCGCACAAAAATCGGAGCAGACAAGTTGGCCCGGGCTCTTCAGGACAAGAACATCGATGCCCGCGAGATTCACAGCGATCTCAGCCAACGGCGGCGAGAGCAGATCCTTGATGGCTTCAGGAAGAGCAAGTTTCGGTTTCTCGTTGCTACCGATGTTGCAGCTCGGGGCCTGGACATTCCCGATGTCAGTCATGTGTTTAACTACGACATTCCCAACAACTCACAGGACTATGTCCACCGCATCGGGCGCACGGCTCGGATGGGTCGAAAGGGATGGGCAGCGACATTCGTATGCCCCGATGACGGCGAGTACCTGACAGAAATCGAAAAACTCATTAACCAGCAAATCAGCTACGCCTCCATCGAAGGGTTTGATAACGGGATTGAATCCGTCGAACGCAATGAAGATGGCCCCGATCTCCAGAAGGAAGCCAGTCAACAATATCGTCGAACGATTCACGGGGACCGACGCAGTCGAGGGCGGAAGTGAGGCCTTGAGCCCGAAAGATTCTGTGAAGGCCGTCGTCACCTCTCTGGGCTCGCGATCAGTGCTCGTTCACGCTGATGGATTGGGAGAGATTCGATGCTCTCTCCGAGGTCATCTCTGGGAAACATCAGAAGAAGAAACCCGGCCTCTTGCCGTAGGAGATCGAGTCTCGCTCAGCCCGGATCTAACCCACGGGGAAGATCAGTGCCTCGAGGGTGTCATCGAGGATGTTGCCCCTCGGCGCAACCGCATCGCCCGCGCTCCCGCTGGAAGCCGCGGGGCGCCGGGAAAGCGGGACCCCACAAAGCGCGGCCCAGGGGGAGGCTCTGCAGGTCGCCGACCGGACCAAGAATCGGGTGGTAGAAGTCGCCATACCGCGGCAGGAAAAGTTCAGGTCATCGCCGCCAACATTGATCAGATTCTTGTGGTCGCAGCGCTTCATTCTCCACCCTTCAGGCCGGGGCTCGTCGATCGTTTTCTGGTCGCCGCCGCCGCCGAGGAAATCGATGTTCTCCTCATTCTCAATAAGGTCGACCTCGCAAACCACGACGACGAAAGAAGCGTCGTGGAACCTTTTCAGCAGGCCGGCTATTCCGTGATCCAGACGAGTACCGTGACGGGCGAAGGCATCGAGGAGTTAGCTACCGCCATGGCATCCGGGATTCATCTTCTCGTGGGGCACTCAGGGACGGGAAAGAGTTCCCTTCTCAATGCAGTCGCGCCCACACTCAACCTCACGACATCAGAGGTGACCGCCCACCACGGCCGTGGACGCCACACCACCACACACGTCAGCCTCCTCCCCCTCCCCGCCGGAGGGTGGGTCATCGATAGCCCTGGGATTAGAGAGTGGGTCTTGGAGGGCGTCAGTCCAGCACTCCTCGCACGCCTCTATCCGGGCTTCGGAGAAATCCCCCATGAGTGTCATTACGGCGACTGCCTCCATCGTGACGAACCGCAATGCGCCCTTCGCCAGGCCGTGGAAGAGGGTCTGTACCCCAAAGACCGGTATGCCTGCTATTTGAGGGTGCTGGCAGACCTGCAAGGTTCCTGATCGGACTGAGGACTACTGGGGATAAGCGACCCCGTTCAGTTCGTCCCGGCAGGGGAGGTGACAGCCCGATCCAAATGCCTCAGGTAATGCTGAATGGAGACGATCCGCTCTTCCCAGTTGTCGTAGTAAGGAGTGTATTCCTGATCGTCGATATCCCACTCACCAAGGAAGTTGGGCATCTTCGTCCCCGGGGACATGAGTTGAGGGTCATAGAGCCATTTTCCGATCCAGTCGGTCTGCAGTCGTGTCGCCGCCAGAGACAGATCCGGCCCCCAATTGCCCGGGTCCGGATTCGAAGGGTTCACTCCACCACTGGGATGACATGAGTTGCACTGAAACTCGTTGAAGAACCCTTCCCCGGTCGCGAATAACGCCGCATCAAACTGGTCGTGCCTCTTGTCCTCGTAGAAGGGCCAGGGCTGGTTGTCCCGATCGCCAAACCAGTAGGCAAGATCCTCTGCTTCTTCGTCGCTGAACCCAAAACTCGGCATGCGCACCTCGAGGTGCGTCCGAACCGTGGAGGGATTTGCCAAGAAACCATGAAGCCAATCCGGCTGCACCTTGGCGCCCTGTCCCCGGAAAAGGGGCGGCCGGTAGGCCTTCTGATCGATGTAGACCCCAATACGCCCCTCCCCCCTGCCATAGCCGAGGACCGGGTCGGAAACAGGGTGTTCTTCGAGGAAGTCAAGCATGTCGTACGACTCGTCCTCCCACGGGTTGAAGATCTCGTCGGTCAGCCAGTCATGCTCTTTCAAGACCGCTACCCCTTCGACGACAAGGTCCTCAGCCAGCCAGAGCCCGTCATCGAAACCCTCGTCGATCGTGTCTTCGTCCAAGACAAGGGGTGTTGGAATGTGGCCCATCCGATGGCAACCGGTGCAGTTTCGTTCCGTAATGAGACGGCTCGCCCGCTCGACCTTCCACTCCGGCTCATCCAGATGCCTCTCCATCGTCGAGTCGATCCCGTCCGCGCGGAAGCCCAAGAGGAACGTCACGACATCCGAGATTTCCGCTTCAGAGAGGTAGAAGTTGGGCATCTTCAACTTGTCTGCCGGGGCTTTGACCTTTTGATCAAAGTGACTGATGGAGGGATGCCCTCCCTCTCCCGCGACCACCACGGGCAACCGATCGAAGCGCCGTGGGTCCTCCAATTTGCCCCTCAGCCAATCCAAGCGCGTGTGATGGAGCGATGGGTGCTCCAATTCGTGTGAGGCTTCGAATGCAAAGTCAAATTTACTCAACTGCTTGAGATATTCCTGAGTGAGATCCACCCCGATGCTCTTGTCGTCGTAGTGGCCCGGAACGCGGTGACATCCCGCACAGCCATAGCGGGAGAGCATCTTCTGGCCCACGAATCGTTCGACCGCGCCGTGCCCCCCGTCGCGCTCCATCGACTCGATCTGCGCTTTTGCCCCCGCTTCTCCGTAGGTCGAGGAAAGGGACTCCATGGCAATCCCCTTCAGGATTTCCCAGTCTCCCGTCACATCAGGACGACTCTCCCAGTCAGGGTTTGTGAACGTCGTAAGGTACGCCGTCACATCCCACGCCTCCTCAAAGGTAAGGCGCAATGAGGGCATCGCGGTCCTTGGGTCATAGTGTTTTGGATCGCTGACCCAGTTGTAGATCCAGTCCGTCCCGACCTTGCTTCCAATCGCGCTCAGGTCCGGGCCGTGGTCACTCGCCACCCACCCTTCCTTCTCGATCGAATGGCAACCAAGACACCCTCTGTTTTGGAAGACTTCCCGACCCTTTGAGACATCGCCCGGGACGATCCACTTGGGGTGTCCGAGGAGTTCAAATCCTGATTCCCCGACAGCTTTGCGCGACTGGTCAAAGACATAGGAAATGATCGACCGAGCTTCGACCTCGTTCCGACGGCGCCAATCTGCCACCTTCGTGTCGGACTGGTTGTCCCACTGGGCATCAGAATCGATCGACAACTCTGACTGCCCGGGAAAAGCGTCCACGTCACCCCGCCCTCCGGCATTCGACTGATTCCAGAAATGTGGCATCCGCGTTGTGGGCCGGAACGACTTGGGTGACATGAGCCATTTGGCCGCCCAGGCCTCGGTAGTCTTCGTGGCAATGTGAGTGAGATCCGGGCCAGGTTTTCGAAGGTATTCAAACCCCACCATCTTGTGGCATCCGTAGCACCCAAGATCCTCAACCAAGGCGCGAGGGCGGTTGTATTCCGGAGCTCCATCCAACCGATGCTGGTCGCTATGGCATTGGTAGCAGGAACTGTAGGACCTGTCCGCCGGAATCATGGGCCAGTCCCAATAATGTCGCGTAGGGTCGTAGCCAAAATCAGCGATCCACCGTTCTTCTTTTTCTGCTTTTGACTCCCAAGCATCCGCCGCTGGCACATGGAATGTGCGGTCAAATTCGACGGCTTGCCCCCTTCCCCAGTGGCAAGCCGTGCAACCGAAATCATTCATCGGCTGAGGACTCCCATCCGACAAGAACAGATCGAGGCGCGGGTGAGCATTCAGAACCTTCTCGCCCCTTGTCCAACCCATCTCTTCTGCCAGCACATCCCGTGCACCATCTGACCCCGTCACGTCATGATCTGTATAGACAGGATCAGTAATATTGATGTGGCAGGTTGTGCAGCGATCGATCCGCCCTACGTGCATAAAGTTGTAATTGTCCTGCAACTTATCCAAAACGATCTGATCGATCGTCTCGGTTGGGCGGAGCATATCGACCATCGGCGCATTGCGAACGTAGTCATTGAAAATGCCGTGCTCGATCTTTGCCAAACGGCTTTGCGCTAGAGTCTTCTCCGAAAGTAGGTCATCTCGCTCTTTCGAGGCCGATGTCAAGGTGGCCTGAAGTGATTGCAGCCTGCCCTTCCCTTCCAGCACATTTTTAGACGCGATTCCGTAAGCGCTCTCGAGACTCTCCACCTGAGAAGTCAATTCATTCAGTGTCTGCTTCGAACTCGCAAGCGCAGCACCATCCCCCCCATGGGCCAATCGCATTTCTTCGAATTGATACCGGTAAGCATCGAGGTTGGATTTCGCAATTTGGTAGGAGTTCTTGGCGCTCTGCTCATCCCCTTCCAATTCATAAATCTCAGAGCGCAAAGCCTCGACTTCGTCTTCTTGTTCGGCAAGGAGAGTCTCTGCCTCCCCAATCCTTCCCTCGACATCTGCGAGAGCGGCACCATCCATCGCCTCATCGACGGTGAGAAGCTCCACCTGGAGCGCCTGAATGTTCCGTTCACGCCCGATGCGCTGCCAGTCCTTCCAATCTCGATCCCAATCCCTCACCCACATCCCCACAGCAGAGATCGTGAGAAGAATCGCCGAGATAGAGAACCATCGATTGAGAGTGAAGGGCCCATAGAGTCGCTCATCACCAAACGTTGTCTTGTTGACGGGCAAGACAGGCCAGATGGAATCTTTCCCTGGCTTCGGGGGTGCCGGCTTACTGGCTGGCTTGTCCGGCTCCGCCTTCGCTTCTGCTTTTCCTGCCTCCATCTTCGCCTTGAGGGCAGCGATCCGCGACTGCATATCATCGGCGGTAGCCGCAGGAGCCTCCGTTGACTCTGTTGCCGCTGGGGCGGACTCTCCCTCCCCATCTCCACTGGAAGGCGCCGGCGCAGCCCCCCCCTCCCAGGCGGGGTTGTATGCCTTCAGCGCCGCAGTCACTTTGGCAAGAATGTCGTTGTCCGTCATCTCAGTCGGTCCGTGTCGCGCTCAGTTGGGTCTTATTCATCAGATGTTGAAGAACCATTCCGGAATGGCCACGAGGTACTTCAAATTGATCGTCCAGCGCAAAACCATCTTTGCCGGAAGGGCCGCCATGCACAGCAAGAGCATGACCATGATGGAATAGCGAGCAAATCCCATCTCGTGAAAGAACTTCTTCAGCAGGGTCTTAGCGAGAATCGCCGGCATGAACAGGAAGTACCCAAGAACCGCCAGAATGCCCGGCGCCTCCCGCAGCAGAATGTTGTCGGGTAATCGAGTGTCAAGACCCCGAATCCAGAAGAACTCCGACAGGTTCACATTGACGAGGGGCTCCACCTTGTGGGGATCCCAATACTCAAATGGCCCGAAGAAGTTCCAGTTCGGCCCACGAAGGAACGTACCCATGATCACGAGAGCCACCCACAGCACCAAAAACCCAAAGAGGAACATCACAATCGCAAATTTACGTTCTTTAAACGTGTAGTAGCCATTTCCCTTGGGGTTGGTGTCGATGTAGGGAATGGCCATCAATCCCACAACAATCAGCCCCGGGAAAACGACCCCGGCCAGCCACGGATCGAAGTAGACAAGCATCTCCTGCAGCCCCAGGAAGTACCACGGGGCCTTAGCTGGATTCGGAGCATTGGTTCCAGAAGCCGGTTCTTCAATAGGTGCTTCCACCGCAATCGACCAGAACACGAAGACGGCCGACAATAGGACCGTCACGATAAATTCTGCGTAGATCAGGTCCGGCCAAACGAGAACCTTTTTGTTGCTATCAAGGGCCTCGGTCGGGGGTTCCCCCTTCTCCAGCCGCATGTCGTTCACTGCGGCCTGTCGAAACGCGACGAGGAGACAGGCGAACAAAGCGTAGATCATGATCACGATGGGCATGTTGTCCCCCTTCGTGATGATCTTGTAGAAGTCCGCATTCTGACTTCCGATGACAAAAAACAGGGTCGTCACAGCAAACAGTCCCACGACCCAAGGAGTCTTTGTGAGGGTGCGGTACTTCCAGCAGTAGAGGCCAAAAAACACCGTCACAAGAATGGTGTAAATCTCGGGCGTAGCGAGGGCGTTAAAGAAAGATTCAAACGTTTCCACGACCAGATTCCCCTACATGGGCCCCGAAATGCCGCCGTCCTTTCGGACGCGCCAAAAATGCACCGCCATCAAAAGGCCCGCCACCAGGGGCAGGGCCACGCAATGAAGAACGTAGAACCGGAGCAAGGCACCTGCCCCCACAAACCGGCCCGCGAGAAGTCCAAAGCGGATATCGCTCGCCGGCGTGACCAGACTCACGTCACCGACCGCGAGAAGACTCGCCCCTGGTCCTTCATGCCCGATGAAGGGATGAGCACGGGCCATGTTGCTCCCCACCGTAATCGCCCAGATGGCCAGTTGATCCCAGGGGAGGAGATAGCCCGTGAAGGACAGCAAGAGGGTGAGGAGAAGGAGAATCACCCCGATGTTCCAGTTGAACTCACGGGGTGGCTTGTAACTCCCTGTCAGGAAGACCCGCAGCATGTGGAGCCAAACCGTCAGCACCATCGCGTGAGCGCCCCAGCGATGGAGTTCACGCATGATGCCGAGAGGCACGTGCTCACGCATGGCGATGATGTCGTTGTAGGCGTACTCGATCGTCGGGCGGTAATAGAACATCAACAGGACGCCCGTGATCGTCTCTAGGAGGAAAAGGAAGAATGTGATTCCTCCCATACACCAGGTGAAGGACAACTTGATGCCGCTCTTACGCGCCTTCACCGGGTGAAGATGGAGGAACACATTGCTCAAGGCCGCGAGAGCGCGGTTCCTCGGCGTGCTCGGATAGCCATGTCTGAAAATGGATCGCCAGACTTGGGTGTCGGCAATCTTTTCCTTAAGCCCCAAGAGAAGCCTCCCTCAAGAAAGATCTGTCCTGTTGCATCAATCCGTCCATCGTTTCTCTCTTCATATGGTCAAGTAGGCCTCGGTCGCAATCCATTGGCCTTTCTCCCATTGATACTTTTGATTCTTGTCGACGAGAATCTGGCCATCGTCCGCTCGAACAATGCGGAATCGTTCCAAAGGACGGGGAGCAGGACCTTCAAAGTTCATCCCGCTCGATCGGAACCCGCTCCCGTGACAGGGGCATTTAAATTTGCGGTCGGCGGCAAGCCAGTTGGGAATACATCCCAGGTGCGTGCAGGTTGTACTCAGTGCATAGATGCCTGACACATCCGCTCGCTCAGACAACGGGTCAGAATCAGCCCTCACCAACCAGGTACCCATCGTCTGTTTAAACCGCTCATCCACGCCTTGGCCATACTCGTCGGGCAGCCCCGCCTTGAACGACATGGGCGGCTCGAACAGAACGTTCGGAAAGAGAAACCGGACCATTCCCAGCAAGCCCACATGAGCTCCGAGGAGGAACAAGCCCCAGCCCACAGCAAGACTTCCAAGAAATCCACGACGCCCGACAGTGGGCTCCGGATTCATATCGGTGATCGCCCGTTGCGAAGATTCAGTTGTTGCCAAGGCTCATTCCTGTCCAAAAGTATGGAGTGCGTTCATTGCTGCGCTTCTCACTTTGGTTGATGGATCGTCCTGTCGCAACAATCGAAGTGAGGAGACTGTCGTGCGGTCATTCAGAGCCTCCGCAGCGCGACATGCATTTACAAGAAATTGTTCGACCACGCCTTCCCGGGCAGCCTCACGTGAAGCCGTATCGAGATGTTCCACACCCGGACCATCGAGAAGGGCATCTCCTGAATACGACTCGCGCATCATTAGCGGTGAAAGCAGTCCACGGGCTCGATCGTCTCCTGACTGAGCTAAGGCAAACACAGCATTACGGTGGGCCAAGGTGTCTTCTGAGCCCAAGAGAGAGGCCAAGGCATCCTGCGCTTCGGTCGTTTTCAGGCCCGCAAGAGCTCCAATTGCCAAAAACCGTTCGTCCCAATCGCGACCCGCCAGAACCTCGGCAAGGGGACCCACCGCCGCGGAAGTTCCGGTCTGAGCGAGAGAGTGGAGAGCTGAGAGACGAACCTCGCGATTCTCATCGTGAAGTGCTTCCACCACGATTTTTGAGCAGGCCGCATCATCCTTGTACGCCAGGACCGCGAGAAGATATTGCCGCATCATGGGGCTGTGTTCTGACAAGCCCTCCCACAACGAGACCAATTCAGTCGCTTCCACAGAATCCAAATCAATGCGCTCTCGTTGAAGAGCATCAGCAAGTGCATGGAGCGCCTGCCATCGGCTGTGCTCTCCAGATGCAGATCGAACATCTGCGATCAGATCGACAGCAACCGGGGTCTCCCCTCCAGTCAACACTCGGAGTGACAAATACACGAGCGACAAAGTAGCGACCAAGATGAGCGGGAAAACAAAGAACTGGGGAAGCGTTTCCAGAAACGAGCCTGGAAACTCCTGCTCCCTCTCCTCGTCATAGAGATCACCCCCATCGGGCTGGACTCCTCCCTCCGGATCCTGAAGAGGATCGACAGAAGCCTGATCAGAACTCTGAACGTCATCCACAGCCTAGTTTTCTCTGACGGGAGCAGAATGAGGCGCCAGCATAAGAAAAGGAACTGCTTCAGAAAACCGCCTGTGGCACCGCCAATGATACCCTTCTTGCCATGACCGCACTCTCGATCGAAGGTCTCTGCAAATCATTCGGCAACACGCCGGCAATCACCGATGTCAACCTGTCTGTGGAGCAGGGAGACCTCTTCGGATTGCTGGGTCCAAACGGGTCGGGCAAGACAACAACCCTCTCCTGCGCTCTTGGCCTTCTGGCTCCGGATCAAGGCCAGGTCACCGTTTTGAACACGCCTTCCAATCGGATTCATGAAACCGCCGGGAGGATCGGCGTCGTATTCGATCGAGCCACTTTGATTGACGGTCTCTCAGTGTCGCAAAACCTCTCCTATGCACGCATCCTGATTGCTCAAAAGGGAGGCAAAAGCGACGAAGAGATCTTGGACATCGTGGGGCTCAGTGGTCGTCAGAAACAACGAGCCGGGCAACTCTCCCTCGGTCAGAGACGGCGACTCTCCATTGGCCGTGCGCTGATCGGAAAACCCGAACTCCTCATTCTGGATGAGCCTCTGTCAGGCCTCGACGCCCTCGGTGTAGCGGACATGCTCGACCTCTTCAAAAGCCTTCAGGACGACGGCCTGACCCTCATCCTCTCCACCCATCGACTCCACGAGATGGAACGGGTTGTCGACCAAGTTGCCGTCTTGGTGGACGGCAAGGTTTTGAAGGCCGGCCCCCTGGAGAATCTCCTGACTGATCCGGAGAACAGAATCCGGCTGGCTGCAACACCAAAGAGGAAAGCCCAGGCAGCCGTGAAGAAAGTTCCGGGAGTCCAATCTGTCCATGACGGGGAGGACGGCACTCTGACGGTGATCCCGGGCAAAGCGAGAGCGGCCGACTTGGCGAAGGCCGTCATCGATTCCGGTTGCGCGCTTCACCGCCTTGAGCCCGAACGGCTTTCGCTTCAAGTCGCCTTCGAACGCATGGTTGCACAAGAACGGGGAGGGGACGCATGAAGGGCACCCTGATTGTCTTCCGTTCCGAGTGGTATCGATTGACCCGGACACGCGCGACGTTATTCGCGGCCTTCTTCGTCGCCAGTGTCGCCTCTCTGCGGGTCTTCGCTGCCTGGGTCGCGCATCAGGCCACCCACACAGCTGCCGTGAAGAAAGCGCTCGCCGCTGGCAGAGAAGTCCCTGAGATTCTTGGGCCAGGGAACGCCTTTGCGCCCTTTTTCGACGGATGGCTGGCTGGCCTGACCGTGGGGACTCTGCTTTTGCTGATCTTCAGTTCCCGAGCTCTGGCCTCTGATCTTGAGGCGGGAATGTTGCGCCTCTCCCGGACACGAACCTGCTCCCGCAGCAGCCTCGTCCTGGGTCGTGCCTTGCTAGGGGTTCCACTCGTTCTCGCGACCTTGATCATCAGCGCACTCGCCGCTGCTGGAACGGCCAGCCTTTTCTTCGACTATGGGCCTTTCATTGAGTACGGCGATGTCCTCGTGACCATGGAAGAACTGCAGGGGGAAGTCCGCCACAGTTTCCTCACCGCCCTGGCCCCGCTCCTCGCAACATGGACCTTTGGGCTGCTGGTCTCCTCGATGAGTCGCTCGGGAACCTCTGCCGTTGGAGCAGGCATTGCTGTCTATTTGGCCTTTGACCTCTTCAAGGAAGTGCTCGGGAAAAGTCAGTATTGGATCTTTGCCGCCTTCAACCCTTCCTTCGTGGACAACAGTTATATGAAAGAAGCAGCCTCCATGGCCGAAGGCTATTCAGACGCCGGTTTTTCTGAAGGCCTCTATCTCCAGAACCTTGTGATTCCCTGGCCCGAGGCAATTCTCTTTGTATCCCTCGCTTCTTTTGTCATCTACAGGAGACGTCTCTAGGAGAAAAGTCCAACAGAGGCCTCTTTTCATTCGTGACGAAAGCATCACCGCGGGGTGGATGTGACAAGGCTGTGACTTCGGGACCTGAGAAGCGATGGACGGTTGTTACGCAGGCACAACCCAATCTGTAATAAGGGGGGCGGAAACCGATGCCGTCCTCTTTCTCTGGAGCCCTACTTGATATGTGTTGGCACGACCGAGTCTGCCGAGTCGGGCTGCTGTGTCTTGTTCTCGGTGTGACGGCCTGCATCAGCCGCCAGCCCCTTTCTCCTCTGCCTCCCCCCCTGCCCGAGACCCTGGCATGGGAACAACAGGCCTTCACCACTCCTTTCCTCGGTCTGGAGACAGAGGAAAACGACAGTGGCTCCCTCGACGAGTTGTTCTTTGAGCCGGGTGTTCGAGTCGCAGAGGTCGTTCCTCGGTCACCCGCCGACCAGGCCGGCCTCCGAGCCGGAGATGTCATTCTGACGGTCGCAGGAGAAACCGTGGATGACCCAGTATCTTTTGAGGTCCTCGTGGCAGATTGGGATAGCGGTCACCCACGTGAATGCTCGATTCGCCGAGGAGACACCGCCTTCTCCGTTACATTGGTTCCTGAAGGACCCCTCTCGCCTCTTCCCCCGCCTGAAATCTTATGGCGAGAGGACCCTGCACGCTCCCGAGCTGGCTGGATGACAACACCTCAAGGCGTCCGGCTCGTCACCGCAACCGCCGACTCCCCACTGTTGGCTTCGGGAATACCCATCGGCGCAGAGGTCATTGCTCTGGACGGGGAAGTCGTCCATTCGGACAGAGACCTGATCAGGCGCTTCCAGTCCATGGACCCGGGCTCCCCCATCACCCTCTCCTTCGCCGATGGATCAGAGCGACGTACTCATCTGATTGATCAACCGACGATGCTCACCAGTTTTTGGATTCCGATCTTCATTGACTACGAGGCGACCCCCGACGGCTCTTTTTCTTCTCTGGAAATCTTCGACTTCGGCATCTTCTCTCTCTTTTCATGGGAGCAGGAGGGCGCCGAAGACCGGTGGACTCTCCTTATGTTTATTAAGTTTTCCGCAAACAGCGGCGTGCTTGAGTAATGACACCTCTCTTTGCGACGGGATGGTTCTTCTGCACCCTCCCTCTTCTTTGGGGAGGTGGCGACGAGACAGACTTTTTAAAGATCACCATCCATGTACAGGGGACTCTTCTGTCCCACGAGTTCGTGGACATCGATGGGGATGACAAACTCGACCTGATTCTGGCAATCCGCTCGCCCGAAGACGGCAAACGCACCCTCCAAATCCACAAACTCGATGACCACGGAGTCTATGGAGATAAACCCGACACCGTGGTGAACGTTCTTGATGATGTCGTCGTCTGGGGAGTTGCCGATGTCCGCGCCGACCCAGGCAAAGAACTACTCTTTCTCACCCGCACCGGAGCATGGTCCTTCTCACCTCTCACAACCAATTACAAAGACAACATCCGACGACTTGCCAGGGTCGATCTCATCTTCGATATTCCCTCTCCAGACATCTTTCCTTTCTGGAGATTTGTCATTCCTGGTCCAGCAGGACAGGATCTCGTCTTCCTGCCGAGCCTCTCCGCGATTTCTCTCTGGGGCCCGAGAGACAACACAGATGCAAGCGACGGGGACTACAACCTCTGGGCTGACTTTGACAAAAGCAACTCGCAGAAGACCCACGTTTTGGATACCGGCGCTCGAGTTTCTCTCGCCAGCACAGAGTTGAACTTGCGCGGATCCCATGAGTGGGATGAGGCCTTTGTAAACGATGATTTCACCCTCTTCTCATCACTCCTCGCATCGGAAATCGACTATCGAGCTCCAGCCCTCGTGGACGTGAACGGCGACGGGCTGAATGACCTGCTCCTGTACGCCGACAGCAGCATCCATGTCCATCTGGCAACAGAGCGAGGAGTCTCTGAGGTGCCGAGCCGGATCGAAGCAATGCCAGATTACCTCCGTCGGGAAGGGGACCGTAAACTTCGCCTCGCAGATCTCGATGGCGACGGGGACATGGACCTCCTCGCCAGTCTTACAGAGGAAGACACCGGCCTCAGTTCCGCTGTCACCCGATATTTCATTCTGCTCAATGACGGAAAGGTTCTCTTCCCGGAGAAGCCTCAGCAGACCCTCAAATTAGAGGCACATCATCTCCTTGAAGATGTGGCTGATATGAACGGAGATGGACGACCAGATCTCGTCATCACCAAGTACGCATTACCCGGGCTAGCTAATCTTCTGAGAGGACTTGAACTCACTCGTTCGACCCTCCTGTTCCTCGCAGAGGAAAAGCGTCCGTTCGCAACGAAGGCCACCCTGCTCGACGAACAGACCTTTGACATCGACTCCCTTGAGGATGCAATCGTACGGCGGACCATCCGCTACGACCTGTCGGGAGATCACGTGGTGGACCTCGTTGAAGCGGATCTCAATGGCCATGCCGTTGTCCGGAGGATTCGCCTAGAAAGCAGTTTCTTCAGTGGTGATTCATGGGAGTTGGAACAGCGGCCTTGGCAACTGTTCAACATGCCAGGCACCATCGTGGATCTTGAGGTCATTGACGCCAACAACGATGGCAGGGGAGACCTCGTGAGCCAGGTTTCCGACCGCATCGAACTTCGCCTCTCAACGGTGCAACACCCGTGACGCACCCGTGCCCCCCTCGCCATGCCCTGCCGACTCTTGGAATCATCCTCGTGGCAATGTGTGCACCTCTGACCGGAGCCACAACCGAGCCGCCCCGATCCCCATCAGACGATATCTCCTTTCAAGAAAGCGTTGTCATACCAGCAGACAGGGACTCACTCCTCGCCCTTCGGGATCTAGACGGAGACCAGCGCCTTGAATTGCTTGAAATCGCATCCTCCGGCATTTCCTGTCGAGATCTGTCCCCAGATCGCACCTACCCCGCGACAACAGAAGACCTGCGCCCCTGGCCCGACCAACGAACAGCCTGGGATCTGGCCGACATCGAAGGCAACGGGGAAGATTCAGTGTTGCTGCTCATCGACGGACAGGAGATCTGGCAATTGCTCTCGAATGAGGAAGGACGCCTGCAGCATCACCGAGTCCTACTGACTGATGCTGGAGGATACCTCCCGACAGGGATCCGGCGGGTGAGAATGGCTCGCGATGTCAACGACGACGGTCGAGCAGATTTGATCGTCCCAGGGACGGACCGATACCGGATCTTCCTTGCGTCTTCGGGGCCGGGCGGAGCCTCGATCTTCGACACCCCCCCTCTCGAAATCCACTTTCAGCCCACCATCACCCTGGAACTCGGGGACCCTGAGCGGCTCGACGCTAATTTTGGTCTCGCTGTGGACATTCCCTGGTTCCAAATCGCGGATATCAACGGCGACGGCCTCTCTGATCTTCAATCCGAAACAGATGACCGCGTCGACATCTACCTCGCCGGGCCAGACCTTCCCAAAACTCCCTCGTGGTCTCTCGACCTGGAGGCTCTCCGCCAAGAAACAGCCGGAGAAGAGAGTTCCATCAACCTCGACAATCTTTTTCAGTTCATGGAGAGCCAAGTCGTCTGGCGAGTGACCGATTTGGACGGAACCCCCCCGAACGACCTTGTCCTTCAACAGGGAGGGATGTTTCGGATCTACCTGGGGGGGAGTCAAGGGTTCAGCGTGGACAACCCTGACCGGGTCTTAAAAGCTAGCGGGAACGTCCTCTACTTCTTCTTACGAGACACCGACGGCGATGATGTCGTGGACCTTCAAATTGTGAAAACGGAAAGGGTTTCTCTCGGACGGGCATTGAGTTTGCTGGTCATCGCAGGGTCCTTCGACCTCGACATCTTCACCTATCGCAACGAAGGGGGCATCGTTGCCAAGCGCCCCTCTGATCGCAAAACACTCACCGTGAAAATTCCCGCTCTTATCTCCTTCGCCGAAGAGGCGGAAGCCTTGCTCGCCCTCGTCCAAGAACGACACGCGGTGCCCACCGAAAAAGGAGACATGGACGGAGACGGTTCCACCGACGACGTCATTGACCTCGACGCAGGTGTCCTGTCCGTCGTCTTCGATGGCGTCCCGGACGATCTCGTCCCAGACTATCTTCAAGAGGTTGCATCTGTGCAGGACATCGATTCTATTCTCGAGAAGATGATCCTCGCTGACCTGGACCGCCAGGCGGAAGGGGCCGTCAGAACACTTAACCTTCGAGACGCCGAGGACCTGCTCGTTTTCCCCGGATGGTCGTTACGCGAAGCCAACAAAGCGCATCCGGCACATAGCCGCTGGCCCGCAGGGGAGGACCGCCTGCGCGACCAGATGGGGACTCTCCTGAAAGGAGAAGACATCGAACTGCTCATCCAAGATGTGGATGGCAACGGCATCTCGGACATCGTCGTCATCGAGTCCCGTCTCAACAACCAGCGTCGGGTGCGATTTTTTGTGAGCGAAACACCTCCTCAGTAGAGGATCCCTCCTGGGCAGAAACCTTAAGGGCCTTTCCCTGCCTCGACCTCAAATCCCTGCTTCTTCCACCCCTCTGTGCCACCCTCGACATTCACGACCTGTTCATCGCCTCTCGCCAGGAGAATCGAACAGGCGACCAGAGATCGATATCCCGTCGCGCAAATCACTGCCCGAGATCCAGACGGAGGCACCTCATCCAACCGAGACGTCAGTTCTCGCAGCGGCAAGTGCGCCGCCCCCGGTACGTGCCCCCCCCGGTGTTCTGCTGATTGACGCACATCAAGAACATCCATCTCACCGGATCGACTGAGGATTTGATGTAGGGACTGCGTCTCAACTGACTCCAGCGCAGAAACGGGCTTCCCTGCTTCTCTCCAGGCTTCCATGCCACCATCGAGAGTCCCAACGATCTGGTCGATTCCCACGCGAGCAAGACGAAGTGTTGTCTCTTCGAGTTGTTCTTTGTCTCGCGCAATCAGGAGGAGCGGTTTGTTCTGGGGAAGAATCGACCCGCACCAGGATGCGAACTGCCCTTTGAGTCCCACCCAAAGAGCCTTGGGAACGTGGCCCTTTGTGAACTCTTCCGCCGGACGTGTATCGAGAACAACAGCCCCCTCGAGCCTCTTCTGATCAAACGCATCTAGGTCCAACGGCGCCGGTGCCTCAAGGGACTCCAATGAGGGAGCGCCTTCCCGGTTCATTGCGGCATCCCGGGAAAAGTAACTCGGGGGAGCGTCTAACTCCGTCGTCAAAGCACTAATGAAGTCTTCCTTTCCCATGGGCTGCAGGGCCCAGTTGACGCGCTTCTGCTCCCCGAGCGTTGACGACAATTCCGAACTCATCTTCTGGCCGCAAGCCGAGCCGGCGCCATGGGCCGGGTAAAGTTCTGTTTCGTCAGGCAAAGTAGCAATGCGGGAATGGAGCGTGTCGTACAGCATTTCCGCCATGTCTTCGCTCGTAAACCCCACCCCCCCAGCGAGGTCGGGCCGACCCACATCACCAATAAAGAGAGTGTCCCCTGTCAGGAGACGATGCGGTGCATCGAGGTTTGCGTCGTCGCGAATCAAAAGACACACCCCCTCAGGGGTATGGCCAGGAGTCTCAAGAACTTCAAGGGCAACCTGGCCAAGTTGCAAGACGTCTCCATCACCCACAGGCTGATGGTCAAAGGTCGCCTGCGCCCGATGGCTCACCCATATCGTTGCACCAGTCCGCTCGGCCAACTCCAAATGTCCCGACACAAAATCCGCGTGAAGATGGGTCTCGATAACATGCGTGATGGTGAGCCCCCGCCGAGAAGCTTCCTCCAGATAGTCCTCAACATCCCTTTGTGGGTCCACAACAGCCGCCACTCCATCGTCACCCACGAGATAAGAAGCATGGGCGAGACAGGGGAGAAAGAACTGATGAAACTCCACAACGTTCTCCAAGCAGGATGTGGTCTTGCTCAGGTCTCCGAAGAATACAAGGGGAGCCGTTCCTCTGGAACTTCAGCGAGAAGAGGCGCATTGGCATCCTTCTCAGAGAGGACCGGGTCATTGATCGGCCAGTCAATCCCAATGGCCGGATCATTCCAAGCCACGCCCAACTCCCCTTCCCCGTCATAGTAGTCGGTACACTTGTACTCCACCTCCGCGACCTCGCTTAAGACTACGAAGCCGTGGAGAAACCCCGGGGGGACCCAGAGTTGAAGAAAGTTCTCATCACTGAGTTGAGCGCCCGTCCATTTTCCAAAAGACGGAGAGCCCCTGCGCATATCAACAGCAACATCAAAGATCTCTCCTTTGAGCACGCGAACCAGTTTCCCTTGGGGCCGGCTCCATTGAGCGTGAAGCCCCCGGAGCGTTCCGAGACAGCTTTTGCTGTGGTTATCCTGGACGAATACTGCATCAACGCCCCCCTCGGCGTACTTCACGCCATGGAACGTCTCTAAAAAGAAACCCCGGCCGTCCTCATGAACATCCGGCTCAATGAGGAGAACACCGTCGAGATCCGTCATCGAAAACTTCAAGAAAACCGCTCACGAGAGATAAAAATGGGACTTCTCTTGTAGCGACAGGGATCGACGTGCGCCAGCCGATAGAATCTTCATCGATGTCCCACGCCGTCACATCCGCCTTCTCAGTACGCAGTTACGAGGTGGATTCCTACGCCCATTTGAACAACGGCGTCTACCTCTCCTGGTTTGAACAGGGCCGTCTCGATTACCTCCAATCGCTGGGTTTCAGTTACGACGGACTCAAAGAGCGTGGAGCCGGCATTGTAGTGCGCCGCGTCGAAGTGGACTTCCTCTCCCCCCTCCACACAGGGGACACCACCCAGATGACGACCAGAATCAAAAAAATGGGCGGCACTTCAGTCCATTTTGTTCAAACCCTCGTGACGCAGGACGAAAACCCGACCCCGGTCGCCAAGGCCACGACCGTCATGGTTTTCGCAAACGACCAAGGAGCCTGCCCCATCCCAGATGATTTTCGCCAAGCCGTGGGGCCAGACAACGGGGGATGTGATTGAAGGCTTTCCCCTAGCCGCTGCTCGGGCCGGGGAGAGAGGGCCCAGATGAAGGAAGGGGAGCCCCTGCTGAGCCACCGTTCTCGCTCTGGCCCTTCAGTCCTTCGCAGCCATCAGGGACACCGCTCCCATCCAGGTCGGTGTCGTACCCGAAGAACAATTCAAAGATGTCGGACAGGCCATCCCCATCGCAGTCCACCTCTGCCTCGTCAGGTACCCCGTTCCCATTCTCGTCGCGGCTTGTCCCGCTCGCCAGATCAACAGCGTCATCGATGAAGTTCATATTCTGATCGCAGTTTGGAATAAGGAAATGTGACAACGATGTCACCAAACCCGAACTGTCTCGAGTTGTAAAGCGAACCTCCTGGAAGTTCAACTCGCCCATGCATCCTTCCGTACTCAATAACGCCGTGGTCGCGCAGAGCGGATCAATGGGCCCTGGGTGAACGTGCTCGTCATGATGAAGGAATACCTGCCAAGAACAGGCAAGCGTGGACGCCGGGTCGAGTGCATCAGATGCGGCCCCCACGAGTTGAATCAGTTGAGGGCTCTCGGTGCTGTACGTTCCGCCATTCGCTGGAGCCAGAATCTCCGCGAAAGGAGGGCTGTCATTGACAGAAACAAACACAGTGTCTGTATCCACAGCCCCAGCAGCATCTGACACGGTAAGGAGAACCTCCGTGTTGAAGGGTTCATGGGGAAGGGGATCGGGCTCAGCGAGAACACGCAATTCTCCAATGGTGAAAAACTGCAAACTCCCCGAGGGAACCCCATGGAGACGGATTGCGTCTCCCGCCGCCGGCTCAAAGCGCATCTCGAACGTCTCGAAGGAGGGGAGAACCTCTCCGGGGTACATGGGGTCAATGACAAGATTCCCGACCGCGTTCCACACTCCGTTCTGCCGCACCTCCACAATGAAGTAGAGGAGATACCCCCCCAGCCCTGAGTAGGTCATCCCTTCTTGGAAAATGAGGGAGGTAAAGAGATGCGTCTCAGGAAATTCATACCCCACCCAGTCGTCCCACTGTTTGTCCGGCAGAAAATTCTCGTCAACGTGGAGCGTGTCATATTGCCGAATGGGGTTGTTGGTCCAAGGAGGAGGCCAATCTCCGTCTCGAATCACCTCGATATCGGAATTGCCCGTCCCCATCGATCCGGGGGGGGTCATCGTAAGAACTCGGGCAATGACTGTCCCCGCTGCCGTGATGTCCTCAGAAGGCAGAATCCTCGTGGGTCGAGCAAGAAGGCTGTGCGGTGTGCCATCCTGAAATTCCCAGTGATAGGAAAGAAGTTGGTTCTCAGAATCACTGCTTCCCGTTCCATCAAAGGTCACAGTCAGAGGAGCCTCTCCCCAGTGAGGACCCAGGACGCCCGCAACAGCATCAGGAGGAGTATTGTCCGCCACGTAAGAAACTCGATGGAGTCGTGCGAGTCCCAGGTCGGTGTAATCGATGTACCAGAGGACATCCCCGTGAGAATCATATTCCACATCCACAACTCGTCCGGCGGGCTCCGCAAAAACCACGACCTCGGAAAGTTCACCCGCTCCGTTAAAGCGAAGGTTGCGAATCCAGCCATGAGAAAAATCCGCGTGGAAATAGCTGCCGTGATATTCGGCGGGAAAACTCAAACCGGTATAAAAATCCCCCCCCACCGAACAGGTTCCGACAAAAGACTCACCGGCAACCGGACAATTCGGATCGCCCAACTCCGCCACCGTGGCATTTCCAAGCCGGTCGAAGGTGGGGACTCGAGCCACCCCCTCTCCCTGATCTTCTCCTGGAGATTCCTCTCCGTGGTGAGACCAATCCAGGGCGGGTCGACGGTGCATGAAAAGAGGAGCCGAAGAATCGATAGGGATGTTGCGAAAGCAGGGATTTCCCCAGAAGGGGGTATTCTGACTTTCTTGGAGGATGAGATCCTGAAAATAGAAGAAACGCTGCTGGCAGACTCCCCCGCCGGGCAAAGGCTGGCCGAAGAGAGGGTTGAGAGCGTCATAGTTAATGGTCATGTTCTGGCTGTGGGTGGGATGGAGTTCGAGCCCCTCAAAGATGGGCCAACCCAGGTTGTCACCACCGTTCTCCACGACGCTTAATTCTTCCCAGGTCGTGTCCCCGACATCTCCGACATAGACCGTCCCCGGGTCGGCCAGGCCTGGATCGGCAACGCCTGTACCCGGGCGGAGTGTCATCCGAAATGGATTGCGGAGTCCAAGAGCCCACACGCGGGAACGCGGTGAACGAGGTGCCCTCGAATCGAAATAGGGATTGGACGAAACGCCGTCCCCTGTGAGGGGATCGACGCGCAGAATCTTCCCGCAAAGAGAGTCCACCAATTGCGCACGGAAAGAACCGACATCCTCCTTGGGACGGAAAATCCCGTCCGCAAGGGCCGTGCCACTCCCCGGTCCCGCGGCAGACTCGCCCGTACTAACGAGAAGAGTGCCATCCTCTCCGAACAAGAGGGTGCCAACACCGTGAGAGTCGCTCGCAATCGGAATGCCCGTCGTCATCGACTCGCCGAGGAGAATGAGACGACTGGCCGGATCGACCGTACGGAAACCCGTAGAAATCTGGGCGGTGTAGCGAGTCACCCGGCCGATCGTGTCGACCCCCTCTGTCGTAACCTGCGGGTCGTATTCGGGCGTTCCATATTTCGTGAGATGGTGGTAGTCGACGGTGTACAGCAGGTAGACATACCCGTTGGACAGGAAATCCGGGTCGAGTGCAAAACTCATCAGGCCGTGATCCCCCCAACTCGTCACTTCCTCCTGGACATCGAGGAAGGGCTGAGATTGGGGGATGCCGTCATCCACGAGAAAGATGACTCCCTGACGCTCCCAAACAAACAGGTGACCTGCCGATGAAACCGACGCTCCGATTGCGAGAGGGAGGGGATCACCCAACACCTCGTCCAAGAACCCCTTGGGCATGCCGGAGGTGACCTCCTCAGCCGTCACAGGAAGGTGCGTGGAGGCGCTCGTTCCCTGGACTTGACCAAAGAGGGGGCAAACCAGCACTCCGACGAACAACACCGCCGCGTAAACAAAAAATCGTGGAGAGCGCATCATGAAAATGACCGGTGCTGAAATGCTCAGA
The DNA here is from genome assembly GCA_036229545.1 of Planctomycetota bacterium. GTDB lineage: Bacteria > Planctomycetota > B15-G4 > B15-G4 > B15-G4 > JAZALG01. The sequence continues at coordinate 29,598 of JAZALG010000019.1, forward strand.
GCAAAACAGCGGGAGGGCCTATGGCGTCGTGCCCTTTTGGGCGTTGGAAATCGTCTTGCCGTAGGGGTTCGAGGAGTCCTTGCAAAGGTACTGGAAGACCAACTCCGTTCCCGGTGGACTGCCGGCCGGGAAGGCTGCCGAAATGGCGAAACCGCCTGACCCGTTGGTCACGATCGGCAATTCGAGCGCAATCGGCAGCGCGTGAATGGTGCCACCGAAGAAAGGCAGAGGCGTCGACGCGAAAGACAGCAACAGCAGGGCGAAGGCTCCCGGAGGAGCGGAGCTCAAGGTCAAGCCCAGTTCAGATCCTACGGCCAACGGCCCGCTTCCCGACAGCGCGGGCACGCCGGCGATACCCGCCGTACCTCCCAGCAACTCGGTCCAGCGCGGCCCTAGGGTGGCGTCGGTGTTGATGTTCTGGGCATAGATGTCGCCCCCGTCGTTCCTATCGTCGGCCCAGGCCAGGGCTCCGAAGCCCGCCGCCGTGCGCGTCAAGGCAAGGCGTGACTTCGAGGCCGGGGTCAGTGACACATCGAAGACGGCAGACGCCATGGCACCGTTACCGTCCACCAGCCTGCCGAAGATCCGAGAGTTGCCGAAGGAGGATGCGGCATCCCAGACCACCATCGTCTGGTTTCCACTAATCACGTGGGGCGCCGACGTGATGTCGTCCGTACCCACCGGCAAGACAACCGTGCCCTCGTTGGTCCACTGCCGGACTCCGGCGGCGTTGAACTTCTGCCCGTAGACACCGTCCTGCGACTGGCCGGAGTTGTGCTCGATCCAGTAGGCAAAGGTTTCCCCTGTGGATGGGTCGTAGGAGGCTCTCGGCGTCGTACGCACCCGCGATGCGTTCGTCGACACGGCCACGCCGTTGTGAGGGAAGGCCTCCGCGCCCCCGGAGAGCACACGCTGCACGTAGCACTGCAACTGAAACGACGAGGTGCTGTACCAACTGAAAACCGCCCCGCCACTGCCATCAGTCTCAAAATCTGGGAAGTTGCCGATCTGCAAAGAGCCGCCGTCGAACACGCTCACGTGAGTTGCTCCCCACAACTTCGTGCCGACGCTGTCGACCTTTTGGGCCAGCAGGTGGCGCGGTGAACTGAAACTTCCGAGTTGGTGCACGAACGATACGATCACGTCATTGCCGACGGCGTGCATATCGCTCGCGGAGTAACTGCCCACAGGGGGGAGGAACTCGACTTCTGGGCCAACGAATGCGCCAGCAGCGTCGAGACGGCGCAGCAGCATCTTCGAGCCCTCGGTCCAGCCCACCACGGCGCCACCGTCGCTGGTGGCGGCGATCACCGGTGCGGCCACGAAGGCCATCGTAGAGGTAAGCTGCACTCCGGTCGTGCCCCAGAGCAGAGTGCCGTCGGGAGCGACCTTGGAGGCGCTGATCTGGGT
>JAZALG010000020.1:0-11931 GCA_036229545.1 Planctomycetota bacterium
GAAATGGGAGGAGGAAGAGCAGGACCATGTCACGTTGTCTGAGTTGGTGGGCTTTCGGGATGTGTCAGCAGGGTTACGGGTCAAGTCCGATGGAGAATCCATCGCTACGTTGGTTGATGCTGTCCGGAAAGACCTTGGAAGAAGTGAGGATGTGTCTCTCACTCTTGAGGATGCAGTGAATGAACTGCGCAGCGCCCGGAGTGCCGCGGTGGCGGCGAAAGAATCGGCCGATACAGATGCGAGCCAGCAACGGGCTCAACGCGCAGCTGCCGAGTCGGCCATCAATGACGTCGAAAGTCGGTTGCAAAAACAGATTGCCCAACTGACCCAGGACTTGCAGGACGAACAGGATCGTGCAACGAGTCAGGGACGGGACGACCAGGGTCGTTTCGATGAACTCTTGGCCCAGGAACAGCAGGCCGACGCGAGAATGAGGCAGGCCAATCGTGAACGGGATGAGGCGGAGGTCACTGCTCGAAAGGATCTTGCCACAGCCGATGCCACGATCGCGGCACTGGCGCGGCGCAAAGCAGAGATCGAGCCGGAAGCTCCTGACGGCGAGGTGTTGTCTGTGGCCTCGGGATCTTCTCTCGCCTACATCGATCTGGGTGGCCGGGATGGACTCAAGCGTGGGACGCGGTTTGAGCTCCTCCGCCGTGATCGTTCCGGAGCCCTCATTGTTCGAGGTACGGTTGAGGTCCAAGAATTAGAAAGTGCGATGTCGCTGGTGGGTCTCGTGGGGGAGCCGGATCCTTTTGACCCGATGTTGCCGGGCGATCTTGTTCGCAACCCCCATTTCGAATCGGGAAGCATGAAGCGCTTTTTCCTCTTGGGCGAGTTCCCGTTGACCCTGAGCCGGGAGTTTGTCACGCAGCGGCTGGAGGATCTGGGATCTGCTGTGGACGAGACGCTGACCGTTGAAACCGATGTGTTGGTTCTTGGCCACAAGAATCTTTCCGACGAATTCGCACCTGAGTTGACCGAGGCGGAGGAGTACATCCGGGCTGATAAACTCGGGATTCGCATCATGCGGATTGACGACCTCAGTCGTTTTCTCAGGTACTAAAGGCTCCGCCGTGGGGCAGAGTCAGACCGCGTGAGGGTCGACGTCGCACCAACTCCGGCGTTCATTCCACAGCCCTTCCCTCAAGGGGTTCGAGCCGTTGTCATCGATGTCGTGCGAGCCATGACCTCTGTCGCATGGGCTCTTGCATCTGGTTGCGATGGCGTGTGTCCGGTTGGGAATGAAGAAAATGCGCGAGAAAGAGCGCGCCAATCCGGTGCGATCTTGGGTGGAGAAAGAAAGGGCTTGCCCCCTGAAGGATTCGATCTCGGCAACTCACCTTCGTCTTATGATCGCGAGACCGTGGGGGGACGTCTCGTCGTTCTGACGACCAGCAACGGGACTGCTGCCGTTGAGAGTTGTTTGGAATCCACACAAGTTTTTGGTGCAGCCTTTGCCAACGTAGAGGCGACTGCACGGAGGTTAGCCGAAGAGAAGGATGGTGACATTTTGATCGTTTGCGCAGGTTCGGCCGGTGAGATCGCGATCGATGACCTTGCTGTGGCTGGAAGCCTTATGGGGAGTCTTGCCCTTCTCGCTGCCGCAGAACCGGAAGATGGAGCACGGACTGCGGCCGCGGTTTTCGATCATTGGAAGAACGATTTGCCGGGTTTGTTGAAGCGATCCCTCTCAGGAAGGAAGGTGGCAGGAGTGGGACTCGAATCGGATCTTGCCGACTGTGTGGTCACAGACAGTCACCCTTTTCCTATCGTTCTCGATGAAGAAGGCGTTTTTCGGCGTGGGGACTAGATGATGACCGATGCGGTGACACCGACAACACCTGAAGACCCAGACGATCCGTCGCGCATGCCCCTTCGCGACCACTTGGAGGAGTTGCGCAGCACTCTTCTTCGTTCCTTTGTCGCCCTCGTGATTTTGTTTGCCGGCGGCATGGCCTTGAAGGACCGGCTCATTCGATTCGTCCTTGTGCCCTGGGACCGGGCTCGAGAATCGATTCTCCTGGGAGGCGGGCAGGACCCTGGAGTGTTGTCGATGATCAAGCCCCATGAGGCTTTTGTGTTCAGCCTCAAGGTTGCCTTGGCTTTTGCGTTGGTGGTGGGTGCGCCCTATTACCTTAGGTTGCTGTGGTCGTTCGTTGTTGCAGGATTGATGCCCAACGAGAAACGTGCTTTTTGGAAAGCCTTTCCCGTTTCGGTGGTTCTGTTCTTGGGGGGAATGGCCTTTGGGTATCTGATTCTCGTGCCGGTCGGACTGGATTTCCTTCTGACCAGCGTGAGCCCGGAACTGATCGACCCCCAGGTCACTGTGAGTGAGTACTTCAGCCTCCTCCTTGCCCTGACGCTCCTCATGGGAGGGGTTTTTCTCCTGCCTCTCTTTATGTGGGCCGGCGTGCGGACTGGACTGGTTGAACTTGAAACGCTTTCCGGGTCTCGACGCATCGCGGTTGTTTTGATGCTCATTTTTGCTTCGATCATGACGCCCCCCGATGTGGTGACGCAGTTGCTCGTCGCTGGTCCCATGATGCTTCTCTATGAGGTTGGGCTCATGCTTGCCCGTGCGGCATCCCGTGCGCGAAACCGGGAGGTCTCGCGGGGGGCTTAGTCCCTTTGCGAGTTTTGGAGCGTTATGAAGATCGCGATTCTGGTTGTGGGGGATGAACTGGTTGCTGGTGATGTCGAGGACAGCAACGCCCCTTGGATTGCTCGTCGCGCCAGACGGGGGGGGCACCGAGTGGTGGGATGGACAACGGTCATGGATCGCGTCAGTGACGTCGCCCGTGCCGTGGAGGCGTTTCGGGGCCGGGCCGATCTGCTCGTCGTGACAGGAGGACTGGGTCCGACCGAGGATGATCTAACGCGAGAGGGAGTGGCCCAGGCGCTGGGCCTTTCCTGTGTCACGGACCATGAGGTCCTTGCAGAACTGGAAGAGAGAACAGGAAAGGCGCCCTCCGATCTTGCTGCACGTCAGGCGAACTTCCCCGCTGGATCGGAGGTTCTGCCCAACGGAAGAGGGTCGGCTCCGGGCTTTCGAGTCGCGGTGGACGGATTTGTTGTGGCGTGTGTTCCTGGAGTTCCCGAAGAGATGCGACCGATGGTGGAAGATCTGTTTCCTTCACAGATAGAGGAAGGCGGAAGGAGTACGTATTCGATGATGGCAGCGGGTCTCCCCGAATCGGATCTCGGGGAGTGTCTCGCCGATCTCATGGACATGGAGGGTGAAGGACTCCGCGTTGGCATTACCACCAAGGGAGGTCGGCACACGATCACTCTTCGGGAGGGCAGCGAGGAGGAGCGAGAGGCAATGGCAGTCACGGTGCGCCAGAGGCTGGGTGAAGATCTCGCCGCAGAGGGCGGTGAAACTCTCGAAGAGGTTGTTGTCAGACTCGCTGCACAAGGTGGCTTGGTCCTGACAGCGGCAGAATCGTGTACGGGTGGTCTCGTGGCGGGAGCCCTGACGTCGGTGTCAGGAAGCTCTTCTGTGTTCCGTGAATCTTTCGTTGTCTACAGCAACGAGGCGAAAGAAAACCAACTTGGGGTTTCGGCATCGCTCTTAGTCGAGCACGGAGCGGTGAGCGAGGTCATCGCGGGCAAGATGGCGGAAGGCGCCAAAGAGCGCTGCGGGGCGGATCTTTCCATTGCCGTGACGGGCATCGCGGGGCCCGACGGAGGGAATCATCAGACACCGGTCGGGATGGTGTGTTTTGGCCTTGCGACTTCGCACGCCACGGAAACCTGTTGTTTTCAGTTCGCAGGGTCTCGAGCGAGCATCCGTGCCAGAGCGGTGACCTATGCGTTGGACCTGCTGCGGAGAAGTCTCCTCCTCGAAACAGGTTGATGGTCGGTCGTCGACATGGCACTGCGTGATGGAGACGTTATGCTCGACTGTGTGTGACAGATCCCCGGTGGTGTAATCGGCAACACACCAGATTTTGATTCTGGCGTTCGAGGTTCAAGTCCTCGCCGGGGAACCACGCGTCAGGATGTGGCGCTGGCAAGGCTCCCTCCTTTACTCGGGGAGCGGTGCGGGCCTTCCGTAGTGATAGCCCTGGGCAAGCCGGAAACCCAACTTGGTGCAGGCTTCGGCTTCCTCGATGCACTCGATTCCCTCAGCGAGACAGACGATTCCCAGGTCGGTGGCCATTTTGACGAGGGCCTCCACCATGGTCTTTCGCGACTCGGGCGCGACGTGAAGGTTGCGGATGAGCTGAATATCAAACTTGAGCATGTCCGGCGGAGCTTCGACGAGTTCCACGAGACGAGCTTGGCCAGCACCAAAATCGTCGTATGCCAGTTCGATGGAAAGGTCTTTGAGGTGCGCGTGAAGTTTGGCCATCTCTCCCGGGTCGGCGATCGCAGCTTCGTGCACTTCGAGGATGAGTGAGATGTCAGGGGCGGCTTCACGAATTTCTTTGAGGGAAGGCAAAAGCAGATCGTCGGACATCTCGGCAGGGTGAGTGTTAACGGAGAGGCTCATTCCCGCTGGGAGTGATTGGGCGGAATGTACCGCGACTCGGCGGAAAAGGCGGGACAACTCACCCTCAAGGCCAAGTGTGGCGGCGATTCGGAACAACTCGTAAGGGCTTTCCCCGAGTCCTTCCTGTCCGCCGCGTCCTAGGGCCTCATAGGCGTAGATTTCCCCCGAGGGGATGGACACGATGGGTTGGAAAAGAGAAATGACGGCCTCGTTTTCGAGCAACTGCCGGAACTCTCTTGTTCCCGTGACCATGCGGCGAGGGAGTCCCGAGTCGCTAAAAGACATAGCGATGGTCTGCATCGGATCTTGCTCGGCGAGGTGATGGCCGACGCGTAGTTCCTGATCTCCTAGGTGGAGAATGTCTCCTTCTCGGAGAATCTGCTCTTCTTCGACTTTGACCCGATTGACAAAGGTTCCATTCAAACTCCCCAAGTCGGAGATATGGAGGCCCGTGGGCTGAGCCGTAATCTGGGCATGGGCTCCCGACACACTTGAAAAGGGGAGTGGCAGGTCCATATCGGGGCGGCGCCCGATACGGAAAGGAAGGGGCATAAGCGCAGCCCGCTGGAGCACTTTGCTCTGGTCTAGGTAGCCTTCGAGGTACCAGTCCGTTGAGGTGGGTTGTTGGGAGGGGGGCATTCGATTGGAGCGCAATTGGATGAAAAGGAACCCCCGATTCTATGGTCCGGGGCCCTGTGGAGTAAGAGAGATTCAAGGTTGAACTGTCCCTTGGGGGAAATCACCCTGCCGACGGCGTAGGATTTCTCTGAAGAACCCTTCCTGTGAGAGCTCGGTACTGAACCATGATTCGCGACCTCGATGCCTGGGAGGGCGAAACCCTACCGTTCTACGACCTTTGCATCGTGGGTTCCGGACCTGCGGGAACAACTGTCGCCCGCGAACTTGCGGGTTCGGGGCTTCGGCTTTGCCTGCTTGAATCGGGGCAGGCTCGAACCACGCGACATGGAGACCGCCTTCGGGCCGTGGAGAGTGTGGGGATTCAAGTGAAGGAATACTCTCGAGAGAGGGTGGTCGGGGGGGCGTCGACGACTTGGGCGGGGCTCTCCAGCCCGCTTGACGAGATCGACCTGGGATCTCGAGATGAGTTGGGTCGTCCCGCATGGCCTCTGTCACGGGAGGAATTGGAGCCCTACTGGGAGGCCGCCGCGGAGCGTTACCGTTTTGCTCCCACTGACCTGTATGGACCAGAGGGGTTTGGATCTCTCAAGGCGATGGGGGAGCGAGATCTCGCATGGGAGTCTGTGGAAGAGAAGGTTTTTCTTGCCGCGAGTGAACCTCAGAACTTCGGCGTGGAGTCGCAGGAGTTTTTTGAAGGTGGAGAGGTCGATCTATGGACAGACGCGACGGTCTTGCGACTTGAAGCTGAAGGTACGGATCAAACCGTGCAGCGGGCCGTGTTGATCAGCAAAGGTGGTGCCGAGCGGACGGTGAAAGCGGGTGCTTTCGTCCTGGCCACCGGCGGGATTGAAAACGCTCGTCTGCTTCTTTGTTCTACGGATCTCTGTCCCGAGGGATTGGGGAACGAGACGGATCAGGTCGGTCGCTATCTGATGAATCATCCCAAGAACTACTCGGGCATCATTCATCTCTCCGAGCCGATCAGAGAATGGCCGTATTATTTTGGCTGTCTGTACCAGGGTTATGCGGGCTATGCCGGTCTGCGTCTGAAAGATGAGGTCCTCGTCGAACAGGGTCTGCTGAATAGCTATGTGCGCTTTGAGCCTCTGTATCCTTGGTCGAATAGTCAGGGGGTGGAGGCCCTGGTCTTCTTGGTGAAACGAAGCCAATTCTTTTTCAAGGGCTGGAAGGCTCGCCGAGAAGGGAAGGTGGTTTCTTTGCGAGACTATTCGGAAACGGGGGACGACACGGATCTACAGAATGAGCGGAAAACCCTCTGGGGATGGATCCGACTGTTCGGGTTGATCCTTTTCCACCTGCCATCGGTTTTGCGCTACGTCGCTTCGCGCTTGAGAGATGGATCCGCCCCACCCGTCACGACTATCCGCCTTCGCAACTTCATGGAAATGGAGCCGGATCCCGAGCACCGTGTCACCCTGGGGAAAAAGAAGGATGTTTACGGCCAACCTCTTCCCCTTGTGCAACACGAAACGACGAAACGCGATCGCCGGTCTTTAATGGCGCTCCATGACGTGTTGCGTCAGGAGGTGGAAAACACAGGGCTGGGGCGGCTCGAAACCGATTTGGAAGGTGCGGATCCCTGGCCGGTAAACCTTGACGCCTCTCATCACATGGGAACGACGCGGATGGGGGTTGATCCGGCGTCCTCCGTGGTGGATCGGAACGGTCGACTGCACTCAGTCGAGAATGTGTATCTGGCTGGGGCTTCGGTGTTTCCGAGCAGTGGCTGCGCAAACCCGACCTTGACCCTGGTGGCGCTTTCCATTCGCCTCGCGCAGCATCTTTCAAAGGTCTTGCCCGGGACGTCCTCTGCCGGCGAGGGGGGACGTTGAAGACCTCTCGCATGCTCGTCGTCGGATCCGGAGAAAGGGTGCAAGGAGACCTTCTGCCCGTTTTGTCCCGTCTGTCTGGCGCCTTAGATCTTGGCGGGATTTTCGCCAGGACTGAAAAGTCGGTGACGGTTGGGAAGAAGGAGTATGCCGTCTCGAATCTGGACGATCTTTGCTCCGAGGACATCGAGACGGCGGATTTGATCTATGTGGCAGTCACCAAGGGCGCGGTTCCCAAGGTCCTGGAGGTCCTGTGCCAACACTCGGTCAGCGAGATCGATCTCATCATCGACACTCCGGTTTTTCTTTTCAGAGATCTCCGCTTTGTTTCTTTGCTGAACAACTTTCGAAAGGTTTGGGTCGCCGAGGATTGCAGCACCCTTCCTTGGATCGAACTGGTCCACCAGGCCGCCGAGGGACCTGTCGGTCCTCTCAAGGAGGTGGTGTTTGATCGCTCGGCCTGGCGTTATCACGGCCACGCTATGGCCAAGACCCTCCTCCAGAGCCAGGGACCCTCTTGGGGGCGACGACGTGGGCGAGGCGGTGGCTGCGCCGAAGTGTATTTGCGCTTCTCTGGTGGCAAGGCGGCGACGATTGTGGAACCGAGGGACTATGGAGAGGGGCGGGTGATCATGACGGGAAGGCACGGCACCCTGTCCGATGCTGGAGAGGCTGATCACCATTTGGTCGCACGCGTGGAGGATGGCTGGTGCACGGGTTTCAGCATCGGAGATCTCCATCTCGAGTTGGATGACGATGAGCGTGCGCTGGCGGGTCCCATGGAGCCGGAAGAATCGGTGACGCGGCGTATGGATGACTTCAAACGGGTGGGACTGTTTCGCATGGTGCGATCGGTTCTTGCCGGAGAGGAGGGGTATCCTCTTTTTGAGGGGTTGGACGACATGGTGACCGACGCAATGATCGAGAAATTTCCATTCTACTGGGGGATGCCACTGACTCAGATCCGGACGGGTCCGGGGCGCCTTGCCTTATCAGCCCTCGGTCGTCTTTCTGGGGGAGGCTGAGATTACATCGGTGAAGGTTTTCTATCTGGTTGGCGATTCTCGAAGCGGGTCGACACTTCTGCAGCACCTCCTCGCCCTGCAGGAGGGGGTCCACGCTTTAGGAGAAGTTCGTCGCATGGGTGCCATGGCTCAGAGCGGTGAGCCCTGCGCCTGTGGAGAGACCCTGCTCGCCTGTCCCTACTGGACTCAGATTGCCAAGGATCTCGGGGTCGAGGTCGAACAGATCGTGACCGAGATTCCTCGGGAGAAGGAGAACTGGCGAGGGGGGTTCTTCCGTGAAATCGCCTCTCTCAAGATGGGGAGATTGTCTCCCCCTGGCCTTCAGCCTCGATCTGCGCGGGCCGTGGCCGACCAGTGCGCTGGAATTTATCGGGCGACCAGTGAGAAGTCGGGAGATGGAGTTCTCGTCGACAGTTCAAAGGATCCGGACCACTTTCTCCACCTCATGGCGAGATTGCCGGGTTTGATCAAGCCGGTGTTTTTGTTGAGAGACGGGCGAGGAATTGTGTGGTCGAGGATGCAACGCGCGGGTGTCGAAGTCGATCAAGCGATCAACGGTTTTCTCTGGATGTGCCGGTTGATTTCCTGGGCCAGGAGGGCTGTTCCGGCTTCGGCTCGGCTGGATGTGCGCTACGAAGATGTCTGTCAGGATCCCGAAGCAGAAGTGGCACGGATTCTGGAGGAATCTGGAGTGCTCAAGGGAGACGTGCTGGTCGATCTGAAGCGCTTGCCCAAAGAACGTCACGATTTAGGGGGGAGCCCGAGTTTTCTGAAGAAACGTCCCTCCAAAATTGCTCTTGATGAGCGATGGCGTACCGAGATGCCCTCAGCCGATCTTGAAGTGTTTGAGCGTCGGGCGGGGATGGTGAATCGCGCTTTGGGTTATTCTTAAGGCTTCCTTCACGGGAGCCTGCCTGTGCCGAACAGGATCAGTAGCCTTCTTTGCCGGTGTTGCGGGGGAGGGGGATGGGCCGGCCTCCCTCCTTTTCAAGAGACATCTGGGCGTCGACTCCCTCGATCCAGCGGCTGAGTCGCTCCGCGAGGTCCGTGGTGATGTCCGGGCGCTCCTTGGCGAGGTCGTGGGCCTCACCGATGTCGCTTTCCAGGTTGTACAACTCCAAACCCTGGTCGCCGTGGCGATAGATCAACTTCCACTGACCGTGCCGGACAGCGCTGAAGGGCCAGATGCCCGGGCCGGACGCTCCCCACTGATGAGGCTGATGCCAAAAGAGGTCTCGCGTCTCCAGGTGTGAAGCGTCATCACCGAGGAGGAGCGGCGTGAAATCAATGCCTTCCACGAGAGGGGCTGTGTCCGGGGGGATCGTGATTTCGGCCCAGGCCAAGAAGGTGGGGAAGAGGTCCTGGCTGATGACCGGCGTGTGCGACCATTGCCCTGGCGAGACCACGCCCGGCCAGCGAGCGATCATGGGGACTCTCAGACCCCCTTCATAGGCCGAGCCCTTTCCGCTTTTCAGGGGGGCGTTATGGTGGTGCTGGGTGGTGCCGTCCGGCGCCGATCCCCTCGCGTGAGCGCTCAAGCCACCGTTGTCTGAAGTCAAGACGATCACCGTCTGATCCAGGACGCCGAGTTCTTCGAGTGTCGTCATCAAGGTCCCCAGGGCGCGATCCACCGATTCAATCATCGTTCCGTAGGCCGCTTCCCGTTCGTCCAATTCGTCGTAGTGATGGAGAAGGCTTGGGTTGGCCATGATGGGGGTGTGGACGGCATAGGGGGCGAAGTTCATGAAGAAGGGTTTGCCGGCTGCGACAGCGGTCTTGATCGCCCCGGCGGCTTCCTCTGCGAGGGTTTCGGTGAGGAAAACATCGCGTCCGTGCCATGGTTCGAGGCCTGGAACGTCCCAATAGGTCTTTCCTTCGGGATTCCCGGCTCGACGAGCGGCTGAAAAATAATCGGTCCCCAAATAACTCCCCGGTGCGCCAGCGGCGTGCCCCGCGATGTTCACGGTGAAGCCCAGGTTCAGGGGATCTTCTCCAGCGGCTCCCTTGGCGCCGAAATGAGCCTTGCCCACATGGATTGTCTGATACCCGACATCGGCGAGAAGGCCGGGAAGCGTGACATCGTTCTGGTCCAGGCCGTTCATGTTCCACTCCGGGGGCTGCAGGGTGGGGTGGGCTCTGGAGGTGTCGGTGTCCTTGTACTGGGTCCAATAGGTGATGTGCGTCGCACCGGGGCTTTGCCCGGTCAGAATGCTGGTGCGGGTTGGAGTGCAGACCGGTGCCGCCGCATAGGCGTTGGTGAAACGGATGCCTTCTTGAGCGAGGCGAAGAAGGTGGGGTGTCGACCAACGGTGGTTGAGGGGGGTGGCTTCAGGGGTGAAGGGCACTGAACTGTCCTGCCAGCCTAGATCGTCAACCAGAACGAGAAGAATATTGGGTCGAAGGGAGGACCCCTCGAAGGGGGCGGCGCAGGACAGGAGGAGTAGAAGTAAAAAGGCGGGCTTCATGGGAGAGATTCTACGGGAGGTTCATCGTCTGCAAGGGCGGCCCGGGCCGCTTCGAGTCCTTCGCTGTTCCCGATGTCATACCAAGGGCCGTCAATGGGGTGCGCTCGCACCTTTTGCCTGTTGACCAGCCAGGCGATGAAGTGCCCCGGTGCATCGTGGTTTTCACTGTTATCGAGATAGGCCTTGAGGAGATCTGGAAGGTTTTGTGGGAGGAGATAACAGGCAATGGCGGATTTGTTGCCGCGGGGGTTTGCCGGCTTTTCTGTGAACGTTGTGACCAGACCCTGTTCGTCGACTTCCACGTCGCTATAGGTGCTCGGAGGAACGGGAAGCGGCACGCTGCGCCACAGGAGAAGAGGGTCGCCGTGTGTGAGGTACTGGCGCAGGGGATCGTCGAGCGAAAAACAGAGACAATTGTCTGCTGCTGCCACGAGATAACCCGCCGGAGGGGATGCGGTGGACTCGGAGAGTCCGAGGGCGAGATCTGCAAGAGCCCCCAGCCGCTCTTGGGGGTGGGTCGTTCCGTCGTCGATGAGACGAACGGAAAGCTCAGAGTCGAGATTGAGGTGCCACTCACGAAAGGCAGGGGCGAAGAGGGTGTTATGGACGACGATGACATCTTCCACGAGTCCGGTGGCCTCCACCTGATGAATTAATCGGGTGAGGAGAGGAGCGCCTCCGACTTCCAAAAGGGATTTGGGCTGATCCTTGGTGAGGGGGTACATCCGAGTGGCGAAGCCTGCCGCGAGGAATATGCCTACGACTTTCGGGTTATCATTCACGGCGATTCTCCGCCTGACGTTGTTCTTTGGGCGACGTGAGGGATGAGGGTGAAGAACCCAGAGGATGTAAAGGCTTCTTCCAGTTTTTCCACAGGCTCAGATGGGGAAGGGAGAACGAGGACGGCTCCTCCGGATCCGCAGAGTTTGGCGGCGGCTCCCAAATCTCGTGCGATGGACACCATGCGCTGGTCTTCCTCGGAGACGGCGTAGAGTGATGCTCTCAGATCAAAGTTGCGGTCCATGAGAGAGGCCAGGGCGGTGGAATCATTCTCTTCCAGGGCAGAGATTCCCTCCTTCGTGAGGGCATCAAGCTGTTCCACCGTCGAAATCACCTGTGCATCCCCCCGCTCCCACCGTTCTGCGACGGGTCTGTGGACGTCTCCAGAGGGGTTCCCGGGCTGGGGGCTCCAGGCGATGAGAAGGGGGGGCAAACCTGTTTGATCCATGCGCGTCACGGCCGTGGCTTGAAAGGCTTGGCTTCCGTCGATGGCGATCAGGCCCTCATAGGCCTGGGTCAGGCGGTCCATGGGGCCGGCCTTGAGCCCCAGAATTTCTGTTTCCGCCTGCCAAGCCATCTCAGCGATTTGGTGGTCCGGGAGAGAATGCTCGAACCACTGCGACCAGGCACGCAAGGCGGCGATCAAGAGGGCCGAGGACCCGGCTAAACCGACC
>JAZALG010000021.1:0-14804 GCA_036229545.1 Planctomycetota bacterium
ACCTCCTCACCTCTCCCGAGATCTCCTTTGACACTCTCAATCAGCGCAGCGATGGATTCTCCATCGGACTTGACCCGTAACCCTGCCGACACATCCCGAAAGCCCACCAACTCAGACAAGGTGACATGGTCCTGCTCTTCCTCCTCCCATTTCACATTGGCCGTGGCTTCTGCTGCCCGAGCTTCTTGAGCATCCCTCTCCACCGCATCCAAGGTCTGATTCTGGGTGTATGTGAACCCCAACGAACCAAACAGAAGAATGGTGACGACGATCAACCAGTTGATAATGGCTGCGCCCGCCTGATGGTGACGGTAGGAAATGAGGGTCACGGATTGCTCCTCGGCGACGAATGACTTGACTGCGAGATTATAGGGAGGCCCACAGGGGGCAGCAACGGAACTCGAAGAGTCGTATGCTCTCATCTCTTATGGGAATGGTCATCGGTCTTCTTGGAGGCGTCGCTGCGGGAAAATCCACCGTGGCCGCTTTCATGGCCAAAGCCGGCCTCACCATCCTCAACGCGGACGAAGAAGCTCGATCTGCCGTCGCCGAACCAGAGGTCCAGCAGGCCCTCATCCAGCGATTCGGGGAAGAAATTCTTACTGACGAAAAGAACATCGATCGTGAGCGTCTCGCTTCCCTGGCATTTTCATCCGAAGAAGCGACCCATGACCTGAATCGAATTGTCCATCCATTCGTCCGAACACGACTCGAAGAAAAACTTCGCGATTACGGCGACAAGCCCGTTGTTCTCGATGTTCCCCTCCTTCTTGAATCTCCTCTCTCAAAAATCGTCACGGTCTGGATCTATGTCGATACTCCGGAGAATCTCCGTGATGACAGGGCAGCGCAACGCGGCTGGGCAGCAGGGGAAAGAGCGAGACGAGAGGCGCAACAGGCCTCTCTCGACGAAAAAAAAATCCGCGCAGAGCAGATGCTGGACAACAGCGGCTCGATCGAGGATCTTGAAGCACAGGTCGAAGCCCTTTTGCATCAACTTGGCCTCGCCTAACCCCCAGGCCCCTCATCTGTGGCCCGGATGACCCAAAAAACGAGGACCGCATGGTCACACCCCGTCGCCCATCCCGACCCGCCTCATCAGCCTCCTCCGAGGAGAAGGAAGAGGGCGTGAAGGAAAAAAAAGGATCTCCCTCCCCCGCTCCTCTTCCCGGTGAACCTGAATCAGACAGTCCTGCCGACCTAGAGCGCATGGGTGAAATGCCCATGAGCGACCTCGTCCCCCTTATACAGTCCTACGGCCTCTCTGCTCACGATGGCCACGACCGGGAGAAGTTACTCGTCCGGTTCATGCGAATGGGAGAGAAACGTGGCCTCAACATGGTGAGCGGAGGACAGATCGAAATCATGCCCGATCATTTCGGGTTCGCTCGCAGCCGCCGCAACAGTTTCCTTCCCGCTCCGTCAGACATCTACATTGCGGCCGACATGGTGAAGGAGCAATCGCTCCGGGCGGGAATGACCGTCCGCGGCACCCTGAAACGGGGACATCGTCGGGACAATTACTTTGCCATCGACGCTCTTCAAAAGGTCAATGACCATCCTCCCGAAGCCGTCTCCTCTTGGACCCTCTTTGAAGACCAGACTCCTGTCTTTCCGGACCAGCGCATCCTTCTGGAAATGCCCGACGAGCCGGATCTCTCGACCCGCCTCATCGATCTCATCGCTCCGATTGGATTCGGTCAAAGGGGATTAATCGTAAGCCCACCCCGAGCGGGGAAAACCATGCTCCTCAAATCCATTGCCCGGGGAGTCAAAGCCAATCATCCCAATGTCCGCCTCGTCGTTTTCCTTGTCGACGAACGCCCCGAGGAAGTCACGGACATACAACGCACCATCGATGGAGAGGTCATCTACTCGACCTTTGACGAGCCCGCCACACGCCATGTGCAGGTTGCCGACCGAGTTTTTGAGCGTGTCCGAAGCCTGACCGAAACGGGATACGACGTGGTGTTGCTTATCGACTCCATCACCCGACTTGGTCGCGCCCACAATTCAGCTGCCAGGAAAGGCGGCCGCATTCTCACAGGCGGCCTTGAATCCAACGCTCTTCAACGCCCCAAGAGACTCTTTAGTTCCGCCCGCAATCTCGAAGGAGAAGGGTCTCTCACCATCCTTGCGACGGCCCTTGTGGAAACAAACTCACGGATGGACGAAGTCATCTTCGAAGAATTCAAGGGGACCGGGAACATGGAAATCGTTCTTTCCAGGATGATCTCGGAACAACGGATTTTTCCCGCCATCGACATCACTCGCTCCGGGACACGCAACGAAGAATTGCTATTTGACCCCGAAGAAGGGCGGCTCGTGGACACAATGAGGGGAGCCCTTGCGGACCTGCCTCCGGTTGAATCAATCGAAAAACTCCTCGCCAAAATGAGTCGGACGAACACCAACGCAGAGTTTTTGATGAGCCTGACGAAAGACCGCTGGTAATCGAACCACCCCTTATGGGACGGGCTGACGAACCGTCTCTTGAGAGACCCAGCCTCTTGCTCCTCTGGGAGTTTCGATCAGAACCCAGCCCGAACGATCGTCCTCCACCGTCACCACCGCGCCTTCACCCACTCGAGACAGCACCTCCGCCGTTTCGGAGGGTTCCGTGCGAAGAGCGCTGAGTGGCGTCACAACAATCGTCCGCTCCATGTCTTGAGCTACCGCAAATCGAACAGCCAGATACCCAACTCCGGCAAGGCACAGCAGGACCCACCCCGCAAACCCCGCCTTCGACGACCATTTCAGCCAGTTCCCGCGCCAACAGGCCAAAAGCAGCAATCCCGTTCCACACAAGATGGACAGGGTTGTCCGACGATCATGCTCGGAGAGGTGTCGAGGTAAGGCGAGCAACATCTCGCCAAACCGAGAGGTTTCACCCGTCACGCTTCCAAGACGACTCTCCACCAGATCGAGGTTCGTTTGGATGCCGTCCAGTCCCGGGTTCAAACGCTGCGCAGATTCCAAGTGCCATCGTGCGAGACCCAGGCGTTCTCCCCGGGCCGCCGCAGTGCCTGCGTTGAAGTGAAGAACTGCCCGGCGCCCCCGATCCGGTTCTCTCCCCAGCATCGACTCAAAGGCCGAAACAGCGAGGTCGTAATGTCCCTGTCTGTAGTGGTCGACAGCCTGTTCCATGGAATCTCCCAGGAGGGCGCCCGTCCACAAAGCGAAGAGAACTGGCAGAAGAATCACAGTTGCTCCTCCAGACGATCTGCGAGAAGGCGCGCTTCCTTCGCGGCATCCTCCGCGGGCATGTCTCCATGGGCGAGGTAGGCGACCTCCCATCCACTCACAGTGCGTTTCAACTCTGCCGCGAGGTCACGATTTTCCAAGCGCATGGACGCCGCTTCAGCGGAGAGGCCGGCCGGAGGACCTCCAAATCGAGCGGAAAGATAATGCCCGAAAGCCCCACCGACCGAGGCCAGGTCCGGCGCCTCTGCAAGCGCGCGTTCCAACTCCTGTCGCGCACGCCGGCGAGCCACCTGTCGCGGATTCTCCTTCGCCCAAATTTGCCGTCTTCGACGGGTCTCAACCAGAAGCAACGCCACCAACCCCGGTGCCCAGTAGACCCATGCCGCAATGCCGGCACTTCTCCGCTTTGGAAATTCCTCGATGATCGTCTCCAGATCTCTCAGAACCTCGCTTTCCACCTCAAGAGTGACCAGGGCCCCATCTCCGCCGGGCGAGACGTCCAGGGCCATGGGCTCTGTCACCGTCGACTCGTAAGTGCCGCTCTCTGGATTGAAATAAAACAGTTCGAGAGGCGGGACCTCTGCCACATCCACATTGCGCGGGGAAACCTCGATCACCAGGGTCCGCTCTCCGAGTTTCTTCTCTTCAGATTTATCGAAAATGCGGAAACGCTCTCCGAGTTGAGGAAACTTAGGCCACTCCACGAAAGCCAGATTTCCCTGCCCCGTCAAGGTCAGCGTTACATGACAGGTATCCCCAACCCGAAGAACTCGTGGCGTCGCTGAAGAAGCCAGCAGAAACCGACCCACTGCGTTGGTGTAGAAGTCGGGCCTGTCGGCAGCCGGTGGCTGCCGAATCGTGATGGGTGTCCCATCATTCCTCGCAGAGACGACCTTGGATCGCGTTGCGACGACGCTGCGCTCGCCAAAAAACCCTCTTCGTGTCTGAACATCCGTCGCGATCCGTGCCGAAAAGGAGGAACCGCTTAAATCCAAGGTCCCAGCACCCGTCGCCACAAAGCGCGCTTGGGAACGCAATCGCACACGAGCACCGGCCGGAGTACGCACCGTCGATTGCACCATAGCAAGTCGTCGGGACCCCCCATTAATGGGAATCTCTACGACATCTCCTGTCGAAACATCAGCATCCAGAAAAAGAGCGTGTCCATCGTCGTCAAGCCAAGGCAGGTCCAGATAAAGAGTGTTTCCCACAAGGCTTTGGACTGTTTCTTCAGAGAGAGATGCCGTGATCTCCACTTCAAACACCTGACCCGACCACACTTCCTGGACAGAAGGACGAAGAAGAAGACCAATCGCATCGGCTGAAGTCGTCGAAGGTCTGATGGTAAGGGTGGGGCCGCCCACCTCCACAGTCTCGCCCCGAATCATGAGGGAAAAGGGAGGCAGAACGAGTTGTCCGGGCCGTTCGGGCACGAGATCCAGAATCCAGGACGTCGTCAGTGACCGGGTCATCGCACCATTCCGAATCTCAGTGAATCGCCGTGTACTTGGGCCACCTCGCAAAGTGAGTTTCCCTCCCTCCATCGAGGGGACACCCATCAAATCAGCGTCTGCGGATGCTTCTCCGCTCACGGTGACCGTAATTTCAACGACCTCCCCCACTTCTGCGACCTCGGGCTTTGCGGAAATTTCCACGTCCACCACAAGCGAAGAAATCACCCCCCCGACCCAGACCATCGCCATCAACAAAGAGGAGGCGATCACCAGTCCTTCTCCGGGGTCTGATGCTCTTGCATCTGCCGCATTCGGGCGAACTGCTCCGCCTGGTCCTCCAGCGCCTCGAGTTGATCAAGAAGTTGCTGAACCTCTTCAGCCGTCAACTCCCGGGGTACCCCTTGGGGTTGCCCCTCGGCCGAGGAGGAATCGCTCTGCTCCTCGGTTCCAGGTGAGGGCTCGTCCGGCGTGGAAGATTCATCACTCGGGTCGCTGTCCCCTGGACTGGGCTCCTGAGGCGATGGTGTTTCCCCTTCATCCTGATTCTGGTCTCCCTCCTCTGGGGGAGGCTCTTGTTCCTTCAACTCCTCCAGCATCTCCTCCAAGAGATCCATCCGGCGGTTGAGTGCGGCGATAGACTCGCGGGCCTGCGAGGCCCCCTCTCGCGGCCTGTCCTGGACATCCAAAGCGTGGAGAAAATCGAATTTTGACTCGGTGAGGAGAGGCAGCGCCTCTTCAATGGCCTGGATCATGGCCGGATCAGCGACCTGGGGCAGGGCGTCGACAGAAAGAGGAACCGAGGCCGACGAAAGGGACTGCTCAGCCTGTAAATGCGAAGACACACCCCGATTAAAGTGACCACGGAACTGATACGGCTCCTTCAATCCCAACGTATAGGCCTCACGAGCAGAGCCCCCATCCTCAAGAGACAGGTGGATGTCACCGGCAACCTGCTGCACAACAGCAGCGTCCGGCAAATCCACCTGAGCTTCTCGCACGAGACGGAGAGCTTCTTCCGGCCGACCCGCATCGGCTGCCCTCTGAGCCTGACGCAACTTCACTCGGCCGAGATCTTCATCCGCATGACTGACGCCCGCCAAGAGAGCGAGGGAAAAGGAAACTCTAAGGAAAGATGAAGGGCTCAGAGATCTCATGAGAGTTCACCCAGGGAGGGAGTACGACCGATCAACCCATCCTGCAAAAAAGCGCGAATGCCCAGAAAAAGGAGCGCACCCATGAGTGCCCATTGAAAACGATTCACTCCCTCTTCCCGGGTGCTCGTCGCCCTGGTAACACCCTCCATCACAGCAATGCGCTTGTTCCAAATCTCATCAAGGGGAAACGGCGCCTCGTTGGCGTGGAGGAAGGCTCCTCTGCTAATCGAGGCGATGCTCTCTAAAAGGGCCATATTGGGCCTTGTGATAACCGGGTCGCCTTCAGAATCTCTCACGACCTGTGCGACTCCTCGATCATCAGGAATGCGCAGCACAGTTCCCCCCTCTTCCCCAAACGCCACCACATGAATGGGGACCTCCTCCGCAAGCGCCCGAAAAGCCACGTCTGTTGCCGGCGGATCGGACATGTGATCCTCTCCGTCCGTCAAAAGAACGATAACGCGCTGGGCTGGATACTGTGGATCGAAGGCATCCAAAGCCAGTTGCACCCCCTCGCCGACGGCGGTGCCTCCGCGCCCGTTGGTCCACACGTCGACATCGTCAAGAAAGCGACGGAATGTGGACGGATCATGGGTCAGAGGCGTCACCCGGCGAGCATCTCCTGCAAAAGTCACGAGACCAATACGGTTCCCCTGCAACTGCCCAAGAAGTCCCCGAACCTCGCGCTTGGCTCGTTCGAGACGCGTCGGGCGGACATCCTGAGCCAACATGGACCGGCTGGTATCGAGCACAACCATCACATCCACGCCCTTCTGTTGAACCTCCCGTATCCATGTCCCCACCTGGGGCTCTGCCAGGGCGAAAATCAGCGCACCCACCGCCCCAGCAAGCAGACCATCTCGAAGCAGACGACGACTCACGGAAAAACCGGGAGCCAGATGGGGTATCTGAGGGCCGAGAAGTTGTTTTCCGCGGCGCAATGCCCGCCTGACGGCGAAGAAGGACAGCCCTGCGAGCGGGAGGAGAAGAGCCAAGATCAACAGGCGATCGGGAGAGCCAAAGTTCACGACGTGACCTCCAGGTAGGGGCCTCGTCGAAGTCCAAACTCTGTGATCAGCAAGAACAAAGAAGCCAGAACCAGTCCGTGATAGAGATCCTCATGGTCGGTGTAGATCAACTCCTCACGCGCAGTGGTCTCAAGACGTCCGATCTCCTCGTAGACCCCCGCCAGCATCGACGTGTCTTTCGCACGCCAGAACTTGCCCTCTGTCTTCTGGGCCACTTCCTCAAGGAGCTGCGTATCGAGCCCCACTTCCACCCGCCCACCAAAGGTGTTCATGTACTGACGACCGGCTCCCACCGTGTAGACCCGAATCCCCAGGTCTTTGCACAGGGCAGCCGCCTCGCGAGGATCGATGACGCGACGATTCTCCTCCCCATCCGTGAGCAGGATAATCACCCGACTCGCAGCGTCGCTGTCTTTGAGTTTCCGTGCCGCTTGACCGAGAGCAAGGCCGATCGCCGTGCCGTCCTCTTCGCTATTGGGGCGGACGCACTCCACTTCCGAAAGGTGTTCGAGAACGGCATCCTGATCCAGGGTGAGAGGACAGACCATGCGAGCGTAGCCCGCGAAGGTAACCAACCCAATCCGATCATCGGACCGGCCGGAAACGAAGTCAGCCACCACTTCCTTGACCACCTCCAAATTCGTCATGCCCTGTTCAAGACCCGGCTCCAGCATGGAGGAACTCACATCGACGCAAAGCAGAATGTCGATCCCTTCGGACCAGATTCGAGACTCTTCCCTTCCCTTCAAAGGACGGGCAAGAGCAACAACAAGGAAAACCATGGCGAGGCAAAGAAGAATCCCGGGGAGCCACGTCGTCCGAGTGCGCCAGGTCGCGGGGAGACCTCCCAGCCAGTGCAAGCTCCCTCCTCCCACGCCCTGTTTTCCTCTAAAAAACAAGTAGGCACTCCCCAGCAGCACGGGCACAAGGAGAAGGAGATTCCACGGATCCCCGAGCAAGAAACCACTCTCTCTCATGACGATTCGACCTCCTCACTTTCCGCATGGAGTGAGACATGGCGAGTTTCTTCGACAAAACGCTCCGCCGTCTCTAGCAGCGACGTGGCCTGATCGAGTTCCGGAGAGTGCGCGGCAAACTTCACGAGGTCACAGGCCAGGAGAAATGGATTCAACATCTCCTGCCGATCACCGAGGGCATCGTTTCTGTCTGCCACTTCAGACAGAAACTCTTCGGTCGTCCGGTCCGGAGCAGCAACATCGAATTGCCCCTCGATATAGCGCCGCACAACACCGCTCACGGCAACCACAAAAAGCGGCATCTCCTGCAGTTCCCTCGGGAGCCGACTGCGCAGGCCAGCTAATTCGCGAATCGCGACTTCGTGGGGAGGGGGATCTACCGTTTCGGGAACAACCGGAAGCCGAGCCACTCTGGCGACTCCTCGGCCGATCAGACCGAGGGCGACAAGGAGAGTCAACACGAAGGGCCAGATCTTTCCCACGGGCATCGGCACAACGACCGAAGGGCGAGGCGGGGCAACGCGAGGCAGTCTTCCGCCGGGGAGATCGAGGACCACCACGATCTTCACGGGCTCAATGGGCAACGCCTCGATCTCATCCACCATGAGAGTCAATTCCGACAACACCATCTCTCCCGCTCGATCCGCTTGCACAGGGATGACGGCTTGGAGTCGCCCATCTCGACGAACCACTCGCCCCACTCCTCTTGGTTGAGATGGCGGAAAACCCTCAAGTCTGGCAGAGGAGCCCACCGGCTCGATTCCCTCGGCAGGTTCGGGGAGATGGACAGCCAACTCAAACCAATCGCCAAGCAGAACCGACTCGTCCGGTCCCTGGGCCGTCAACCCAGAGGCCTCCTGGCCCAGGGCAGGGCTCGCCATCGCGATTCCACAAAGGAGGGCCACGGCCAGAAAACGACGGGCTTCACCGTATCGACTCACCGCATCCTCCTCTCCCGCAGATGCAAGTAGGCCACGAGCGGGTCCACGATGGAACCTCCCAAGGGAATATCCACCAGATCAACACCATGCCGCATCAACATCCCCCGCAGGGACTGGGATCTTTCTTCGTAACGCCGTTCCATCATTTCGCGGACCGCCGGCGCACTGCTGTCCACCAGAACCTGCCCCCCCTCCTCGGCATCGTCCCATCGAATCAATCCAACGGAAGGGACACTCCTATGTCGAGGATCCACCAATCGCAATGCGACAACATCGTGGCGTCCTGCAAGGAGTCCGAGCGAGCGATCAAAGTCATCTCCCAAGAAGTCCGAGATCAGAAAGACGTAAGACTTCCGCTTAAGCACTCGGGCAAGGGTGTCACAGGCAAGAGACAAGTCGGTCCCCCTTCCGATCGTCTTTCCGACAAGCGCCTCTCGTGTGATCCGAAAAGCCTGTCGAATGCCGGTCTGAGGAGGAAGTTCTAGTTCCACGCGATCGGTAAAAGCATGGAGGCCCACTCGGTCACCCGACTGGGCCGCAGAGAAGGCGAGAATCGCCGCCAGTTCAGCGGCCGACGAACGAACATTCCTGCCGGTGGACCCCAACCGGGTCGAGGCAGAGAGGTCGAGGGCAACCATGACCGTTTGCTCTCGTTCCTCAACAAATTTTTTGATGTAAGGGCGACCTGTTCGCGCCGTGACATTCCAGTCGATCGCCCGGACATCGTCTCCCGGGACGTATTCCCGTACCTCTTCAAACTCCATCCCTGAGCCACGAAAAACCGATTGATACCCACCGGAAATCATGTCGGTTACTGCCTGGCGGGTCAGGAGTTGAATCCGCTTGACGGCCGCAAGAATCTCGGCCGTGTCAGGTTGGCTGCTGGGCTGATCCGTATGAAGAAACGGCATGGTCTCGATGACCCGACGCGCCCTGACAGAGTCAGGGCACCTCGACGTTGTCCAGGATGCGAGTGATGATTTCTTCTACGGGCACTTCTTGGGCCTCTGCCTCATAACTCAGGAGAATTCGATGGCGCAAAACATCGTGGGCCACCGACTTCACATCCTGGGGAGTGACGTAAGCGCGCCCCTGAAGGAAAGCGTGGCCGCGGCCAGCCATCCCCAGGGCAATCGAAGCTCGAGGACTTGCACCGGTCTCGACTAAGGGCGTGAGATCGGAGAGGCCAACGGTCGCAGGATCCCGAGTGGCCCTGACCAATTCCACGATGTACCGCGTTACCCGCTCATCGACATAGACCTCGTCCATCGTGGCCATCGCGCTGGCAAGTTGTTCAGCGCTCATGACGGTCCGGATCTCCGTGTCGGGATCCGACCGGGCCATCTGATCCACGATCCGACATTCAACGTCCGCGGAGGGATAATCCACAAGGATCTTCAGAAGGAAGCGATCTAACTGTGCTTCGGGAAGAGGATAGGTCCCCTGCTGCTCAAGTGGATTTTGCGTCGCCAGGACAAAGAAAGGACGGGGGAGATCGTGGGTTTCCTCTCCGATCGTCACCTGACGCTCCTGCATGGCTTCGAGGAGAGCCGACTGCACCTTCGCGGGAGCGCGATTGATCTCGTCGGCGAGAATGATGTGCGCGAACACAGGACCCTGGCGAACCGAAAACGCTCCAGACTGAGGATTATAGATCTGCGTTCCCGTGATATCGGACGGCAGAAGATCGGGGGTGAATTGAATGCGATGGAACGACAAGCCGATCGCCTTCGCCAAAGAACGGATCAGGAGAGTCTTGGCGAGACCAGGGACCCCCTCAAGAAGGAGATGCCCATCTGCCAGCATCCCAATAACGAGCCGTTCGATCAGGGGACGCTGCCCGAGAACGACCTTCTCGACCTCTACGATGAGGTCGTTCAGAACCCGGGCTTCTTCTTCAATCCGAGGACCTCTATCCAAGACATCTGACACGACTTCGATTCTCCAGGCAGGGACAGGGGACAGCCAATACCGTCAGGGGAGGTACATCTCCTCTCTGGGGCACTATACCGATCCCGCTTCATAACCGTTGGAAGCAGATCGACCGCTGAATGTCACCTATTTTGCGGTATTTATCCCCCGGCGAGGAGAGATCCCTCTGGAGAAGAGACCAGAGGGAAGGCCTCCCTCTCCAAAGCACTGAGAGATTTCTGATCAAGAGATCCCACCGAAGTCCGCGCCGCAGCCCGAGCTTCAGTCAGAATTCCCACATCCGCGACCGGGTCCAGAACGTGAAAACTGGGCATACCGCTCTGGTGCACCCCCAACATTTCTCCAGGCCCACGCAGTTCAAGATCCTTCTCCGCTAGGACGAATCCGTCTTCGCTCTCCACCAAAGCAGCAACTCGAGCCCGGGAGGCCTGGGTTCCCAAAGGGCCAAGGAGATAGCAGCGGCCTGACGTTTTTCCTCGACCCACTCGCCCTCGAATTTGGTGGAGAGTGGCTAAACCAAACCGAGAAGGATCCGGGATGACCACGAATGTCGCTTCTGGCACATCGAGACCCACTTCAATGAGAACCGTCGCGACGAGAATCTGAATTTCGCCGGTACGAAACCCGTGCAGTGCCCGGTTTCTTTGCTCAGCCGGCATCCGACCGTGCACCCCGGCCATTCCGATATCTTCTCCAAAAAACTCCCGGATCCGAGCCAATGTTTCTTTCACGGAGTGGTGCACCAGCCCGTCCTCTTCTTCTTGGGAAGACCTCCGACCACCGATGGACGGACAGACGACATAACCCCGCTCGCCCTGCGACACAGCCTTACCAAGAGACCTCCAGAATGCCTCCTGTCGTCCGGGGGGGAGATACACCGTCGATCGAGGAAGCCGTCCAGGAGGCATCCCCTCGACCACAGAGATGTCGAGTTCGCCATAGGCTGTCAGGGCGAGGGTCCGAGGAATCGGCGTAGCCGTCATCACGAGAAGATGGGTGTGGTCGCCCTTGTTCCGAAACCGCACTCGCTGGCGGACGCCAAACCGGTGCTGCTCATCCACCACTGTGACCGCGAGGTGAGCAAACTGCACAGGCTTCGATTGGAGACCATGGGTCCCGACCGCGAGAGGCGCCTCCCCACTCGCCACCAGCCGTCTCTGCTCGGTTCGGAAAGCAGCCGACCCACCCCCTGTAATGAGAGCGATTCTCGGTGCCCTATCCCCATAGGACGCCGCCAAAAATTTCGAAAGGCTCTCCAGATGTTGCTCCGCCAGGATCTCTGTCGGCGCCATCAGTGCCGCTTGGTGTCCCGCCTCGACAGCAGCGAGCAGGGCATAAAAGGCGACCATCGTCTTTCCTGATCCCACGTCTCCCTGTACCAGCCGAGACATCGGCCGATCATCGGCTGCACTCGAAAGGTCGACTCTGATGTCCTCAATCGCACGAGCCTGCCCCGGAGTAGGCCGATGAGGAAGTCGAGCGAGAAGAGACCGATGGCGCCTTTCGTTTTTGATCAAGGAGATGCCCCCCTTCGGTCGTGCCCGGCCTCGGCGACGAGCAACATCGAGGGAAATCGAAAAAGCCTCGTCCCACGCCAACCGCTTCTTGCCACAGCGGGCTTGATCAAGATCCTCGGGACAGTGCACATCCCACAGGGCCTGTTCCAAAGAAGGCGTAGACACATCGGAAGAGACACCTGTGGGCAACAGGCCCCGCCAGTCCGTCAGTTCTTCTTCCTCCAGCACACGTGACACGGCGCGCCGGTGCACCTTCGGAGGCACCCCCGGAGGAAGCCTGTAAATCGGAAGAAGCGACCTGTCGGGTCCCATCGCTTTTTCGTCTTGAAGGCGTTCATAGTCGCTCGCCAACAGACGCACCACCCCGTCATCCGAAATCCCGACCTTTCCCGAGGCCCACAGGCGCGTTCCACGGGCGAGACTTCGGGCGAGATAAGCTCGATTGAACAGCAAAACGAGGAAGGAACGGTCATGGTCATCGATCAGTCTTAGGGTCACCGTGCTCCGTCGACCTCGACGTCGGAGTGAAGTGCGCTGAACGGTGCCCACAAGAGCAGCAGCCTCTCCCTTCGCGACATCCTCGCAGGAGGAAGCCTCCAATCGCACGCGATATCGAACGGGGAGGTGGTAGAGGAGGTGGCGACGCGTCTGAATCCCTGCAGCGGCATAGGCCGCAGCACGACGCGTGGCAATGCCCGGCAAACCCTCCACAGGCCCGTCCAACCTCGCCATCCGAGAATCAGACGGTGGCGTCACCCCCGCCTGGAGAGTCACAATGGAACCCGCACAGACATCCGTTGCAATTGCGTCGTCCTTCCTATGACCTTCTCTCTTCGGCAAGAAACCCACCCTCCGAGAATCCGATCATGACCACTCGGTTCCGCTTCGCCATCGCCTTTCTTGCGGTCTTGTTTCTTCCCGAGTCGACCCATGCCCAAAAGAGCCGTGAAAAACCTGAGAAAAAGACGGATCTGGAGATTGCCCGAGAACACCTCGATTCCACTCGAGAGGATCGCGATGAGGCATACAACGCCCTCGAGGCGATGATCTTTGATTTGGAGGATGACTACCTCGAACTGACGACAGGGGTAAAAGCCGCGACCTATCGACATCGTCTCGCCCTCGCCATGCATGACAGCATGCCAACGGCCTTGAGCCAGATGGATGCCCAAACACAGGAAGGTCGCCCCCTCCTTCGGGGATTCCGAAGAGCGATTCTCTCAGAAGCCTTCGAGCCCCCCGTTCGTGTGGCGACATCACTCGATCCCCGGCTCTGCAGTTGGGTCGCCCGAGGCACAGCGAGTGAACTTTCACGTTTGAACACCTCCCTCGACACCATGACCACAGATGAGCTTCTCCGAACGGTCAATAATCTCTTTCCTCCAGGACTCAGTTGGTATCGCTTCTGGAATCAGGAATTCCATCAAGACCTCACGGAAACGGCAGCCTATTCGCGGGCTGTTGTCGGATACGAAGAAGCCGGATTGGAATTAAACCGGCTCCTCCATCCCGAGCGGTACGGCCCCCGGGGAGAAAAGGCGCCCCCGGGCATGGTGATTGTTCCAGGGGGCACCTATGAACTCGGCCCCGACAACGGTTGGGAACGGCCCGCGCGAAAAGTGAACATCAAACCCTTTTATCTTGACCGCCGGGAAGTCACCAGCGGTGAGTACTCCCTCTTCGTGAACGCCAGCGCAACAAGTCGCAGAGCGGGCCTTCTTCCTCGCGGATGGAAACTCGACAAGGAGGGCCTGACCAACCCCGACTCCGATGAAAGGGGGCTTCCCGTCGCTTATGTGAGTTGGGCGCAGGCCGTTGAATACGCCAAATGGGCCGACAAGCGTCTTCCCACTGAGGACGAATGGGAAGCTGCCGCCGGTGGCATCGAGGGGCTCGCCTATCCCTGGGGAAACCAGTACCAGACCGACATGGCGAACGGTGGTGGAGACGGAGAGACGCTTCTTCCCGTGGAGAGTTACCCCTACAGTCGATCTCCTACCGGCTGTTTCGACATGGCGGGCAACGTCTGGGAATGGACCGCCACCCTAGAAGATGGGACGGATATCAAGACGCTCCCCGAAGGCATGGTGAATGTGGTGATTCGAGGAGGGTCCTTCCAATCGAGAAGAGATGAACTCTCCACGCGATATCGGTGGACTGCCCCCGGACACGGCACCTTTGCCTCGCCACGCTATACCCGCCCCATTGGTTTCCGGTGCGCGAAAAATCCATGACAACACCGAATCCAGACTCCACTCCCGAAGGCTCCTTCCTTGAGTCCGTCCGCCTTGCTCTGGGAATTCTCTTCGGCCTCCTGATCATCCCCCTTCGCCTTCTTCTTTTCTTCGCGACAAGGAGCAAACAAAAGCGGCGCCTCGCCGAGTACATGAAAGCGAGCAGCCGGCAATGAAACAGCCGGGCACGCTTCTTCCTCTGGGCGACTGGGAGTACCTCTTCATTGATGGGGGGTTCAACGAACGAACTCGGACCGTGTCTTTGATGTGTCGACCCGGCGACCCCGGGTTTCCACAAAAAGAAGGGACCGTGCCTGTCTCCTGGTTGGACCAGGGAGAGTGGTTCCCCGTCGCTCGATGGAC
>JAZALG010000022.1:0-9918 GCA_036229545.1 Planctomycetota bacterium
GAGGAGCGCAGGCCGTCTCTTCCCCTGATGGAGGTGTCAGACGGAGGGCAGGTACTCGATTTGATCAAGGCCGTGAACGAAGCACTCAGGAACAGCGGAACGGAGAGACTCACAATCGCTGAGATCGGAGGGATTGAAGAGGGAGAGATGCGGGATGTGTTGGTCGTTCATCGGGATGACCTGGGGGCGACCACGGCCGTAGTGCCCATCGCGCGATTATCCTTTCATTCCGTGAATGGACACGTTCGCCTGTCGGCGCTTGGCGAGGTCTCGGACGAAACAAGAGATTTCCTCCAAACCGTTGATCTGCCTACTTTTGATCCGGCCCACTGGCAAGAGATTGGTCTGGCGGTGGTCCCAGCAGTCACGGTCTTGAGGGTGACACAGGCATTGCAGGATCTCATCGGGCCTTTCGGCTACCGGGTCGTCTCACTTGGGGGAGTGTCGGGGACCGAACTGCGGGAGGTTCTCCTCAAAGAAGAGGATGAACGTGGAGGACTCGTACGTACCCTGCGGGCAGATCGCGCCTACATTGTGAAAGACGGGCCACGAATCCAATTTGAGGGTGGCTCCGTGACGGTTGACGGAGAGGAAAGGGATTTTTTCCGTGATACGTTCTCTCTTCTTCTTCCCGGGAGTGATGTAGAGGCGTTTGCGAAGGCTTTTTCTGGCGCGTTGCAATGACAGACTTGCCGACCTTTCTTCTCGACGGCGCGACTCAGGTTGATGAGGCCCTTGATGCCTGGGTTCCCCAGGCGAACGAAAACGACCTAGCTGCGGCCATGCGGCATATCTTGTCTTCAGGAGGAAAACGCCTTCGCCCCAATCTCGTCTTCCTCGGTTCCTTGGAAGTGGGGGGTGATCGGAAGGCAGCGGTCGGAGCGGCTGCAGCGGTGGAGATGGTCCATGCGTATTCCTTGCTTCATGATGATCTCCCCAGCATGGACGATGGCCGTCTTCGGCGCGGTGAGCCCTGTGCCCATCTTGTCTTTGGCGAAGCCTTGGCAGTGCTCGCGGGCGATGCGCTACTGACGCTGGCATTCGAGGTTCTTGTGACACACACGCCTGAGGATCGTCCCGTGGCGCGGATGGTGCGGGTGCTGGCTGGCGCTGCGGGCCATTCCGGCATGGTTGGCGGCCAAGCTGAAGATGTCGCGGGAGCGGGGTCTGCCCCGGAGATCGAACAGGTCCGAAGAATACATTCTGGAAAAACGGCTGCGCTGATTGCCGGATCTTTGCAACTTGGGGCCTGTGCCGGAGGAGGGTCGGACGATGACATTGAACGTCTTGGCGCTTTGGGGCATGACCTTGGGCTAATTTTCCAAATTACCGACGATCTTCTCGATCTTGAGAGCACTTCCGAGGAGATGGGGAAAGAGGCGGGGGCAGACCTCTGCCAAGACAAGGTGACTTGGCCGGCCGCGGTTGGCGTGGAGCAAGCCCGGCAGGATGCAACGGCTCTGTCAGAGGAGGTTGTTGCCCGTGCGGGAGAGAGCGATGCCGGGCTTCTCTTGTCGACGTTGGCGGAATCTCTCCTCACCCGGACAAGCTAAGAGACCTGCGGGAGTGGAACGACCGCAGAATTGATAGTCTAAGTGATCGTTTCGTCACCCCATTCGTGGTCTGTTATGTCCCTGTTTGAATCTGTTGGTTCTCCAGAAGACCTCTTGCGCATTCCCCCGGATCGATTGCCCGATCTCGCGGATGAGATGCGCGAAGAGTTGATCGAAACGATTGCAAAAACGGGGGGTCATCTGGGTTCCGGCCTAGGCGTGCTCGAATTGACGATTGCTTTGCACTACGTATTTGATTTCCGCAGGGACCGTCTTGTGTTTGATGTGGGACACCAGTGTTATCCCCACAAGATGCTTACGGGCCGGAAGGAACGACTCAATACCGTCCGTGGTGATGACGGCCTTTGCGGTTTCCCACATCCTCAAGAAAGTGAGTATGACCTTTTTCATACCGGTCACGCGGGGACGTCAGTTTCCCTTGGACTGGGGCTGGCTCTTGCAGACAAGAAAGCTGGGGAAGACCGGCGAACCGTTGTTGTCATCGGCGATGCAGGGTATGGAGCGGGAGTGGCTTTCGAAGCGATGAATGCCGCGGCTGACTTGGATGTTGATCTCACGGTCATCCTCAATGACAACGAGATGTCGATCAGTCCCACGATCGGTGCGATGAGTCGATATTTCACGCGCATTCGTACCGGCCCTCTGGTGACGGGGGCGAAAAAGGAACTGGGCGAACTCATCAAGCACATCCCCTTGATCGGGAAGAAGCTCGATCGCTCCGTTCACGAAGCGGCGCAGGTTGTGCGCTCGACAATGTTTCCGGGCCACGTCTTTGAGGAGTTTGGATTTACCTACATGGGGCCGATGGATGGTCACGATGCACCTCGCATGGTCCATACCCTTCGAGATTTAAAGGAACGTCCAGGGCTCACCCTGCTTCACGTGATTACCAAGAAGGGCGCGGGGTGTGAGTTGGCGGCGGCTGACCCACAGAAACTTCACGGACTAAAGCCAGGCACCATCAAAATACCTCCGCAGCAAGCGGGGAGCGAGGCCGAAGCACCTCCTGGAGAACCGTTGCCCAAGAGGCCTCCCTTTACGAAAATTTTTGCGGAGGCTTTGGTCGATTTGGCGAAACAGGATTCTGCG
This sequence comes from Planctomycetota bacterium, assembly GCA_036229545.1. GTDB lineage: Bacteria > Planctomycetota > B15-G4 > B15-G4 > B15-G4 > JAZALG01. The sequence continues at coordinate 2,664 of JAZALG010000022.1, forward strand.
ATTGTGGGAATCACGGCGGCAATGCCCGACGGCACGGGGCTCTCTCTTCTCGCCGAGTCACACCCGGACCGTTTTTTCGATGTTGGGATCTGTGAACAGCATGCCGTGGCCTTCTCAGGGGGGCTTTCGAAGGGTGGGCTTAAGCCGGTGTGTGCGATTTATTCCACCTTCTTGCAGCGTGGCTACGACATGGTGTTTCAAGAGTTGTTGATCCAGGGCGCGAACGCTGTCTTGGCCATGGACAGGGCGGGGCTGGTTGATGACGGGGCCACGCATCACGGGCTTTTTGATATTGCTTATTTGCGGACGATGCCGGGGAGCATTTGTCTCGCTCCCGCGGACGGTGAGGAACTTAAGGCGATGCTGGCCTGGGCGGTGGACGAGCCGGGGGTTGTGGCGATTCGCTACCCGCGGGATTCTGTGCCAGAGGCCGTCGGTTCTGTCGCTCCCATTGAAAAGGGCCGTGCTGTGACCCTGAGGGAGGGTCGCGACGTGGCTCTTGTTGCCTATGGCGCGATGGTGCCCTTGGCGATGGAGGCGGCGGATCTTCTTGCGGTGGAAGGTATCGATTGCACCGTGATCAACGGGCGATTTGCTAAACCCATTGATACCCAGGCGATTGGTGAAGCGGCGTCTCGTGTTCAGTTGCTTGTCACTCTCGAAGAGCATTCGGTACTGGGTGGATTTGGCGCTGCCGTCAGTGAGGCCCTTCTCGCGGAGGGAATGGTCCTGCCTCGGTGTCTCTTGGTGGGGGTGCCGGATCGGTTTATTGAACATGGCACACGCCAACGTCTCCTCGAGCATGTGGGCTTCACTGGGCCCGCATTAGCTGAGCGCGTTCGGGTGGCTCTTGAGAGCGCTGTTTCCGATCCTTTGCCCCTGTCTTGAAGATGGGATTCTCCATTGAGGCAGGGGGCTCGAGAAACGGTTGAGAAGTGTGGTTTCTCTGCGTTTTATCTGGGTGTAAGGCATCCCGTCGTTGCGGCGTCATATGGGGAGGGAAATCCCGGTTACGGTCATTTTCTGGGGAAAGGGAGTGCTTTTCCTCAACTTGAAGACTTCGAGACGACGATGACGACATGGGTCTTTTCTTATCGGATAGAATTTGCCTGATGGAACGTTGTCTACGATCTCTCTTTGTTGTGGTTTGCCTGAGTTTTTCTCTGGTGACAGCACAGGTCCCAGGTGAGTTTCCTCATCTTCAGGTGACGGATCTGCAGGGAACGACTTTGCCCCCAGCGGGCGGTCCTTGGGACAGCAGCGCCGTGTTTGCGGCCGCGTCCGGATTGCCACTCGAGGCGCAGTTCAGTTATGCCTCTCCGGGCCAGTCAAATGACAACGTGCTCTACGGCCTCCTTGTGTCGTCGTTCGACACACCATATCCGACAACATTTGACCCGGCGGTAACACCGCCACCCCTATTCACGATGCCCCCGCTGCTGCTCATCATTCCGGGCATCCCCACGCTGAACGCGAATGGTTATGGGTCACTTCTCATCCACGTGCCATCGGGGATTTATGGCATTGAATTGTATTTGCAGGGCGTGACCTACGACATCACAAGTTCACCCAAGTTGAGGCTTTCCAACGGGGTGACCATGCCGATCGTTCTGCCCGACTACAACGTGGCCGTTTCCTTTCTCCGCGACCCGGTCGAACAGGACGACGGCGAACTCGATAGCGTGATCGCAACAGTTGGAGCGCTCCGTTTCGAGACGATGGAGGATCTCAAACCACTGGGCCTGCAAGATCCTCCCTACGCCACGGGAGAGGACCTTGGTTTGGGAGAGATTCGCTTCCTCCCGGTTCTTCACAACGAAGGGGATGAGCCGGCAAATCCCATGGCACGTCCTGTTACGAGTTTGCCCCAGGCCATCAACCTTACATTCGACACGATTGAAGTTGACAGTACGGCCGGATTCCCCACAAGAGGGCGCTTGTTGATTGCTCAGGGCGGAGCGAATCTGTGGGCCAAGAAAACGAACGGGGGGTATGACCCGCCTAACGCCGAAGTTGTTCTCTACGACGACATTACCGATACGAAATTTCTCAATTGCGAGCGCCTCGCTCTTGGCTCAAATCAGGCTACGGGGAACCACGCTGCGGGTGACATTATTGTTGGCGACTATACTTCGCTGACGACGTCAGGAGCTCGGAGTCGAACCCGAGTGAGTTTGGACGTGTCCAACCGTGACTACCCTCACGTCGTCATCCCACCGGTTACGTTTGATGGAGGTCCTGGTGTGGGAGTGGTCACCCGAGACCACGACCTCTTTTCGTTCGAGCAGATGGTCAATGGCGTTCAGGGGTTCATGGTTTTGGATCGTGTGACACAAACTTGGCGCGTGCTGGAGGAGACCAAGCGGAACGACTCTCTCGGGCGTTGGGATCCGATGATCCATGTTGCTCCCGACAGGCGCAGTTTTGTGGCGATCTTGCGTGTCCCGGGAGGGCTGTTCAATTGGGACAATAACCCGGATCAAATCTGGGTTTTTCGGCTTGATGGTTTGGATTGGCCCGCCACAGGAACGCCCGACTGGCAAATCATTCCAGAGTCGGTACCCAACCCCCAAGTTCCGAACGATTTCGGCGTGCGTTCGCGAAGGGTCTGGGCTCCTTTTGTCACGATTATGAACACGGACCCAGAGGACTTTGTTCTCTATGTGGGGCTGGCCTACAAGTGGAAGCCCGAGAATGCCCAGGGAACTGGATTCCCCGGCGACCAGGATGCCGCAGGAAGTCCTGCGGAGTGGGTGAGAGAAGAGTTGATCGTACGTGATCTGATTGAATGTCCGTTAACACCTCCTGGATCATCAAAGACGCCGCCTACGATGCCCCGGCTCTTTATGCCTACTGGCCCTGGAGGAGATTTTCCCCCGAGTGGCACTGGATATTACATTGAACGTTTTGATCCTCAGCCTCTCTTGTCTCCCGATCGGTCCATGATGATGTTGGCTGCGGGCGATAAAGAAGACCGGGAGGACATGTATGTGATTCGAAATGTCACGGTTCTTCCCAACGCAGATGTTTCCAGACTGTGTGTGAACGCCTCTGGATACACGGGAAAGAGGACGATTCGCGCAATAGAGCCCGGTGGGCACGGAAGAGGGCAGAAGGCGGCTTTCTCTCCAGACCAGAGTGTTATTGCCTGGGTTACCCCTGCAGGAACGAGCGCCTTCGTGGAATGGCTTGCGATTGCTCGGACGAGTGGTGTTGATCAGGGTCAGGTGGGACAGGTTTACGAAGACCCCCCGAACTCGACAGTCTTTAAAGAGAGTGGCGTGTATCAGAGCAATAGAATCGTCAATGGACTTCACTTCCTCGATAACGATCGACTCCTTTTCCGCATGGGAAGAAATCCGGCGGATTGTCCCTTCCCCACAGCAGATACCGGCGCACTGATCGAACCGGTCTTCGATGTCTTTCTCTACACCATCTCGACAGACACCATGGTGAACCTGACCCAATCTGGATCGGGGTCTATGGTGACGGGGTTTGAGAGTTTTGGTCGGATCAATCCGGCGGGCCACTTCTCGGATCCGACGGGGGCGTACCATTACATCGTTCGAGCCGGCCTGTCTGGTGTCACATCGCCTCTCTCGGCGGTCCCCATCGTCAATATCATCGGAGTTGATCGACAAGCGGGGGTCCTATTCGATGTCACTGGAGTCGAGTTTTCAAGTGGGTCAGGAATCTCCGATTTGCGCCTGCCACAGCAAGAGCAGGACTACCTTCCCTATAGCGCAACACCTTCGATGCAGTACACCGAGGGCGCGGGAGTTCAGGACTCAAGGATGTATTTGACGGCGCATCATGTGGCTTCCGACGGGACGGATACGGCGACCGATGAGGTTAGTGCCTTCAACATGGCGATTCCCTTCATCACCATTTCCGTGACCAGTGATTCGCCTGCCGGTGGGCATATCACCAACCTTCAGCCGAGCCCCCACGCCAATCTGGTGGCATTTGCGAGAACCGATACGGCCGACCCTCTGGCGAATAATCAGCACGCCTTTGTGGTGGACCTCGACGCCTTTCTCTATGAACGAGATCTCATTCCTTATATGCAAGTTGGAGGTCAACAAATCGGTCGTGTGATGGACGGGTCCTTCCATTTCATTCCACCGCTCGGGACTGCTCCGAGCGCCCTCGTTTTTTCGATGGGCTATCAGGCTCTGCCCTCTGGGATTGCTCATGTTGCGGTTCCGGCGTACTACCCTCTTGCGAGCGTTTCGGACCCCTTGGTGGAGCCCGAACCTGTCTTGATCGGCTTGGTGAATACGGGTCTGCTTGCACAAGACTTCCGTTTCTACCTGCCGTCTGCAGGGGGCTACACCGAAGAACTGACCAGTCCATGAGGGTTTTTGACCCGTCTACGTGGTCGGGTCATGACGTCCTCGTGGTTGCGCCCCATCCTGACGATGAGGCTTTTGGTCCAGGCGGAACGGTTCACCTCCTCGCTCGATCGGGAAAGGCCGTCCTGCCTCTTGTGGTGTGTCGCGGAGACGGCGGTGTGACCGGAGACGCGTCGTGGGAGGATCGCGAGGACGAATCGAGGAGGGGGTGCCGAATTCTTGGGACAGAAGACCCTCTTTTCGCCCGGATTCCATCGTCGGAGGTGAATGAAGATCCGCGGGCTGCGGGCCGTGCGTTGGAACAGCTTCTGGAAGGCCGTTCTTTCGACCTCGTGTTGGTGCCGTCACCTCTTGAACGACACCAGACCCATCGTTCCTGCCTAACCGCCATGCTGCTTTCCGGCCTCGGTTCTGATGCGGTGTGGATGGGCTATGGCTGTTGGGATGCCATCCCGGCGGCGGCCGACACGTTTGAAACCGATATCACGGACGCACGTAGGGCAAAGACGGGGGCCATGACAGCTCACGATAGCCAAACGCGTGAGCGCGGTCTTGCCCCCGGGATGTCATCACGAGATCTTTCTCAGGCGGTTTTCTCAAAGGTGACCGGTTCTGAAGAACGTCGCGCTGTGGAGCGGTTCTTGGATTTGTCCGATCTCAGAGCAACGGCCAATGAGGCCGTTTCAGATGTTGCTTCGGCACAGAACCACATCCTGAAGTGGCTCAACGAGAAGACTCAGGCTTGGTCCCGAGAACTCTGGGGTGAAGGAGCCTAGGAGGCTTCGTCGCCGGTGTGCGTTCCCCCCCGCATCAAGAACAGACTCAAGATCATGAGCAGTGCAATGATCCAGGGCGGTGACAAGAGCGGTGAGTCTCCGGCGAAGGAATATTGAGGCTCGGTCAACTGTCCCAGGGTATCGACGCGCTCAATGAGAAGGGCGATCCGACCCAAGACCGTAAAACCGAACATGCTCCCGAAGGTGATCATCAAGGTGATGATCCCGATACGAGAGAGACTGCTAAAGGCGCGGGATCGTCGGAAGGTGAACATAAAATGGGCCAGGGTGGCGAGCAGGCCTATGAGGAAGACGGCGTAGGCGAAGTTCTGGAAGAAGACCGTCTCTTCGATGCGAGCGATCGGACTATTCCACCATTCACCGAGGGAGAGCCCACTAGTGGCCCAGGGGTGAATGGCGCCCTTGATCATCAGGACGAACTTGCTCTGCGTTTCACCAGTCATCTTCAAGGCGGCGTAGACGCCGATCATGATGGCGAGGGGCCACCGGGCCGCCCAGCCGTTGGGAAAGAAAAGGCGTGAGGCCAGCATCAGCGACAAAATGAGAGCGAACGAACGGAAGATGATGGCCAACTCTGGTGAAACGGCATGTCCACCTAACTCGATCAGTTCCCCTTGTCTTCCGAGCTCAGCGGCTCTTTGGAGGTGCTCGTAGACGGGTTCAAGGATGCCTTCTTGGTAGTACTGGAGAGCAAAATACGCTGTTCCGGCGCCGACAAAGACGTGCTCGGCGATCTTGTAGAAGGGGTTGTCCTTGTAGAGAAAACTGAAGACAGCCAGGGTGAAAAAGGACACGAGAATCGCACCGAGCGTGTCGGTGTCAGCCGTCCAATCAAAGAACGGCAGGGCGTCGGCTGTTTGGAGACCCAGGATGGTCACGCTTGGGTCTCCTTGCGAGTGAAGTAAAGGAGATTGCCGGCAATGATGAGGAGGATGATGAAGAAGTGCGCCCAGGATTGGATGAGCATGCGTTTTTGGTTGGTGACCCGGACGGTGGCGAGGTTGCGCCGATCCTCTGGGTCTTCCGGCGTGTCACCGGTGACCAGTTGCAGGTACATGGTGGCCCCCGTGGCCGCTCCCAGAAACCCCCGGCACTGGGTGGGGTAGTAGGCGTACAGGTCCGGCGTTTGGACGGCAGTCGTCCCTGTAAGGATGGGAACCTGATAGCGTCCTCCGACCTGTGCAATCCACTCAAGGATGCCGGGGTAACCCGCAGACAGACTGATGAGCACTTCGATTCCCTTCAAGCCGTCACCAACCTCTTGAACGAGGGGGAACATGTCGATGGGGGCGCCACTGCGGTCATCCTCGACGTAGGCGGAGGCCACCGATTGACCGATTTGCCCCATGGCCACGTCATCACCCGGTTTGAAACCCAACTCCACCCAGTCCACGCCGTAGGTCTTCTGATAAATAGGCGCAATCAGATCAAACTCTTTTCGGGTGTAAGGCGGGGCTGCCGGCCAGGTGGAGACGTTGATGACCCGAATGTTGCGCCGGAGCAGGTGGTGGATTGTAGCCTGATACATGGGCAGCAGTTCGGCGGCGCTTGCTGGATCAAAATCGGCCGACAACATGACGATGCTGCCTTCGGGTAACCCCTCGATGGTGTCGTAGTAACTTTGGACATATTCGTTGACGGGCATGGCCTTGCTTGTCCCAAAGGCATAGAAAACCAACACCACCAGCCCCATGACCAGGAAGATCCAGCGACGGTCAAAATCAAGGGTGGGGGACGCCAAGGGACTACTCCGAAAGGTAACCGCGTTCGATGCCGAGGATGATGCGTAGCCCAGTCGCCAGAACGCCGAGGGTGGCGCCGATGATGATGGCCTTTTGCCCGGCTGCGTTGATGTAGGCCATGAGGAAGGCCTGGACTCGCTCCATAAATTGGCCCACAAACTCTGCCCCGGGAATCGGCATTGGCACCTGGCCCATCATGACGACAGCTCCGGCGACAAGGAGGAGAGTGGCTTCCATGGACCTCGCACGGAACGCCCGAAAGGCAGCCGAGGCAATAAAAAATGCCAGGAGGCTGAACATCGTGGCTTGCAGGGGCATGAAGATCATTTTGTAGATCTTGTCTTTATAGATGTTGTCTCCC